>CALLZJ010000214.1 GCA_937858435.1 uncultured bacterium | reverse complement strand
CGATGAGGAACTGATAGAGGGGCAGGACCTCAACCTGGAAGCTGGCCTGGTAGCGGATGCCGGGCCAAGGGTTGGCCTGGGCGTAATGCTCGCAGCCGAGATGATGGGAGAAGACCGAACCCTGCGGCGGGCAGCCCTCTTCCGGCCAGGTCGTGAGCACCTCAGTCAGGAAGCGACGGCCCGCATCGATCCAGGTGATGGCGTGCCCCGTGGGCGTGATCCGCACCTGGGCCTCGAAGTCGCAGCGGCGGACGTGCTCGCGTGCCGCCGTTTCGAACAGCTCCGGATGGAGCGGTCGGCAGTAGAGCTGGAAGACCAGGTTTTCCACCAGTGGACGGAGCGCGGGCATCTCAAACCTCGGGGCAACCGGGGGCGGCACCGCTGCCACCCCACCGGGCCCCATTATACCATCTGCTCGCGCCGCCACAATTCTGGCTCGCCCGCTCCGGGGAGGCTCATTCCACGCGCCCATTCTGCTCTTGACTCACACCTTCCGGCCGCTCCTTTCGCTCCTCGCGTTCCACCAGCCGGATCACGCGATAGAGCGACCAGAACAGTCCGAACACCGCGCCGGCAATCGTCAGCCACGGCTCCGACCCGAAGACGAAGGCATCGAGCAGGTAGCCCGCGATGATCGGCGCCACCATCTCCAGGCCAAGCTGGGAGTAGCGAGCATAGTCTCCCAGTGCCTTGGAACTGAACATGGGCATGGCAACTAATCCGGGCTAAACGTGAGTCCGCCGCCCTTCCCTAAGACCGCGATGCGAAGTAGAAGCCCATGACACCGATGAGGATCGCGTGCCAGATGTGTCGATCGGCCAGGAGTTGCGTCTGTGGCTTGATCACCAGATCGATTACGATCTCAGCGGCAAAGGCCAGCATGGCGAGCATGGAGATCCAGGCCTGCACGTCCTGGAACGCCGACGACTTGCGCCAGGGACCACGGCCAATGAGCCAGCCGACCGTGCATCCTCCAACGAGAGCCAGGAAGTAGTAGGGCCAGTCTTTGATCTCCGCCGGATCGGGCCGGAGCCGAGCCAGCAGATCGGGGCTGGTGATGAACTGCCAGACGAGCACGGCGACGCTGCCCGCCACGATGAGCAGGCGAATGAGCCAACCCGGGAGATAGAGCGGATTGAATCGGGGCCCGGCATCGGTGCTCTGGCCGCTACTGGCGAAGAAGACCGGCACCAAGACCAACATGAAGTAGAGGTACATGGGCACGGAGGTCGTGGGGACGACCAGATGGACCCAGAAGGTGATCGTGATGGCCAAAGCGAGCAAGGCGCGGACGCTGCCGGCGGGCAGCCCGAGCGGATGGCGGTCGATCGGAGCGGTGCTCATGGTTGCTCCCGTGGCTGATGGTTGCGGAATTGATCGGCCATCTCCTTGGCCATGCGTTGGATGAGATCGCGGCCCAGTAACGAGCCATGGTCCTTGCCGGGGAAGATTTCCACTTTGGCGTCGCTGCCGAGCCGGGCCAGGGTTTCCTTCACCTTGATCGTGGCCCCTTCGAGATAGAACGTATCCAGTTCGCCCATGTAGACGTGCAACTTGCCACGCAGCTTGGGCTCCAGAGTGGACCAGTTGCGCTCCAGAACGAGGTTGATGTCGTACTTCTCCCAGGCCTTGGCCGTGACGGGGTCGACAGCGCCGGTGTCGCGGTCCCACAAGAGGCGTGGCTGGCCGTTCGGCATGCGCGGGCTGAAGACCGCCTCGAAGGAGGCCAGTTGTCCGCCACGCCCCAGGACGCGCTCCATGTCGGAAAAAGCCCGATAGAAGACCACCGGCGTCTGGCCCCGACGCGCCAGCGGACGCGGCTGGCCTGCTTCATCCTTGAACATATTCGCACCTGGGGCATAAAGATTGATCCGCTGAAAGTCCCTAAAGTCGATCGGGTCCGGCGCGGTCGACCAGACGCCGCCGAAGGCGTTGGGGTAAGTGACCTGGAGCCACAGGCTGCTCCAGCCCCCGGAAGAGTGACCGGTCACAAAGCGCGCCGAAGGCTGATTGAGGCCGCGGAAAGCCTGTTCCAGGTGCGGGATGAACTCGGTCACCAGGGCGGTGCCGTAGGGGCCGTTGTTCTCCGAGTCGGCAAAGACGTGATGGCCCGTTCGGCAGTCGGGATCGAGCACCACGTACAGGAACTCGACGCCGTCGGCGACGTTGGCCCGGCGGTTGGCATACATGAAAGCAAAAGTGTGGTCCCCGCCGAAGCCGGGGATGTCGTAGATGACCGGATAGCGCTGGCCCGGCTGCTCGTGGAAGGAGGGCGGCAGGACCACGCCAGCCCGCAGCTTCATCGGCTTTTTGTGAAAGGCCGAAAGGCTCGGGCTCACCAGCTCGCAGAGCTTCACTCGCTCGTTCTCATTGAACGCACGCTCGGGGATGAGCTGATCGATGGTCAGCTTGATGGGGGCGCCGTCGTCGGGTGGAAGTTTCGCCTGGACCACGGCACTGTGGGCATTGCCCGGCCCCGTGCCAACCCGATGAGTGCCCCGATCGAGGTCCAAAACCGCCTGGATGCGGTAGGAGCCTTCTGCCAGTTGGTCCAAGGGCTTGGGAAAGCCTTGGGCCTTGTGGTCAAGCACGATGGCGGTGCCGGGCTGCCAGTCTTTCACGTCCAGGGCAAAGAACGGCTCGGGGTTGAACCAGTTCGGGCCCCGGCGCGGCTCACCGGACCGCCCCAGGAACACGAGCACCCGGCCCGTGAAGGGTTCCGCGCTGACCTTCTCCGTGAAAGTGAGCTCGAAGCGAGTCGCACTGGCGACTTGGATCTCACTCGCAGCCAGGGACGCTCCCCACACCCTGTCCAGGCAAGCACCGGGAGCGAGCACCGACGCCAGGAGGATCCCCAGACCGAGCCAAAGCCAACGTGATTGATGCATGTTGCTTCCCTGTTTCAAAGAACTAGCTGGGGGCCGCCCAGGCCTCCGCGTCGGCGGCCACGGGCGCGATGCCCAACTCGTCAATCTTGCGATAGAGCGAACTGAGAGCCAGACCGAGTCGCCGCGCTGCTTCTTTCTTGTCCTTGTGCTCACGCAAGATGCGGCGGATGTGCCGGCGCTCGAAGGCCGCCACTGCTTCCCGCAAGTCGTCGCTCAGAATCGCGTCCTCATCGGGCCGGAGATCAGGAGGCAGGTCGCCGGGAGTCAGGAGCGGCCCCTCGGCCAGGATGACCGCTCGCTGGAGCACATTCTCCAGTTCGCGAACATTCCCCCTCCAGGTGGCGCCTCGCAGCAGTCGTAGTGCCGCCGATTCGATGCCGACAACCCGCTTGCCCAGCAGCCGGGCCTGCTTGGCGATCAGGAAGTCCACCAGTTCCGGGATGTCCTCGCGGCGGTCGCGCAGTGGGGGCAATGTGAGCGAGACCACGTTCAGTCGATAATAGAGGTCCTCGCGGAAACGCAGGGCTCGAATCTCCGTGGGCATGTCCTTATTCGTGGCCGCGAGGATGCGAGCCGACACCCGCACCGGCTCGCTGGCGCCGAGCGGCAGAATCTCCTTTTGCTCGATCGCCCGGAGCAACTTGGCCTGCATGCCGGGCGACATCTCCCCGATCTCATCGAGGAATAGCGTGCCGGCTCCGACGCTGACGAAGAGCCCCTCGGCATCGCGGTCGGCCCCCGTGAAGGCTCCCCGCCGATGGCCAAAAAGCTGGTTTTCGAGGATCTCGTTGGGCAAGGCGGCACAGTTGATGGCGATGAACTTTTCGTCTGGGTAGGGGCCATGCTGGTGCAGCCAACGGGCCAGCAGTTCCTTGCCCGTCCCACTCTCGCCGACGATGAGCACGGTGGACTGGGTCGGGGCGACCTTGGACGCCAGGCTGAACACCTCGGCCAGGGTCGACTTGATGCCGATGATCTGGCTGCTGTCGAAGGCGCGATTGAGTTCGCGGCGCAGCCACTGGTTCTCGCGCCGCCAGGCCCGATAGCCCAGCAGCTTCTCAACCTTGGCCAGCACTTCGTCGAAGTGGAGCGGCTTGAGCAAGTAGTCGTGGGCCCCGGCCTGGAAGCCGGCGATAGCCGACTCCAGCGAGCCGTAGGCCGTCATAAGCACCGCGAAAGTGTCCGGGCTGCGGCGGAGGAACGGTTCGAGCAGGCTGACGCCGTCCCGGTCCGGAAGCTGGACGTCGCAGAGCATGAGGTCGATGCCGGCCGACTGATCGGCAAAGGGCAGGGCCTCGGCGGCGGTGCCGGCCTCGACCACGGCATGCCCCGCGGAGGCTAGCGCCTCCGCCAGGGTCGCTCGGAGGACGGGCTCATCATCGACGACCAGAATCCGCGCCGGCGGCGGCGGGGACTTGGCGTTCTCGGCTCCGGCGCGTTTCACTCGACTGGCCATGGACTAGTGCTCGCGGAAGATGGATGCGAAACGTCTTTAGATGCGCGACCGCTGGGGGCCCCTGGGCGAGATAGGTGGTCTCGCCCCCCTGGTCCGCGATCAGCTTGCGGGTGATGAAGAGCCCCAACCCCGTGCCGTGGGCCTTGGTCGTCAGGTGCGGCTGGAAGAGCCGGCTTTCCAGGTGGCCGGGGACGGCGGGACCGTCGTCGGCCACGAGCAACTCGACCCCACCTTCCTCGGCCTGCCGGGCGACGACAAGGATTCGACCATCGGCCCCACTGGCGTCGAGGGCGTTGAGGATAAGGTTCAGCGATGCCTGCACCAGGGCAGGGCGGGCCGCCCAGAGAGCTGGGAGGTCGGGTTCAATCTCGACTTGGATTTGCCTTGCCCCCTGGCGGGGGCAGGACTTTGCAAGCTGGGGAGCCTCGCGGACGACGTCGCCGAACAGCACCGCCGACCGGTCGGCCGCAGTGGGCCGGCTGAAGTCGAGCAATTCCCGGAGCGTGGTCTGGATCCGTTGGACCTGCTCGCCAAGCAGTTGCAGCTTGAGAGCGACGGGCGGAGCCAGGTCCTGCTTGCGGAGGGTCTGGACGAGGCCGCTGATGGCGGCCAACGGGTTGCCGACTTCGTGGGCGATGCCAGCCGAGAGGGAGCCGAGGGCGGCAAGTCTTTCCTGGTGAACGACTTGGGCTTGGACTTCCTCTAGCTCTCGGGTCCGGTCGGCGATGCGGCGTTCGAGATGTGCCTGGTGAGCCTGAAGCTGCTGGTTCAGTTCACGCATCTCCGACCCGGCCCGCTTGAGCAAAAGGGCCAGGGCCGTCGCCGACCAGGTGACCCAGACCATGATCACCAGGAAGAGGAGCGACTCGAACGGCACCGCTGCCCCTCGGTTTTCCAGGAGCAGGAGCAGGCCGAAGCTGCCCCCGTGCAGAGCGCAAGTGACGTAAGGGACCCAGAGGGGGTGGCGGACCGCGGCCAGGACCAGGGACAGGAGGAAGTAGTAACGGAAGGGGCTGCTCGCCCCGATGTCGAAGGTGCAAAGAGCGAAGATGTAGCCGGCTTCCAGGAAGCTGCAGACCAGGG
Source organism: uncultured bacterium (assembly GCA_937858435.1). Classification (GTDB taxonomy): domain Bacteria; phylum Planctomycetota; class Planctomycetia; order Gemmatales; family HRBIN36; genus CALLZJ01. The sequence goes on along the minus strand of CALLZJ010000214.1, from coordinate 5,527 downwards.
GATGCCGGCCGAGGAAGATGCGGCCCCGCCGCCAGCTCAACGACTCGAGGAGTGTGTAGAGCAGTCCGACGGCGAGAATCGCGTGGAGGGCGGCCGTGTCGCGTGGCAGGCGCGAGGGCCAATTGGCCAGGACCAGCCCCACGACTAGCCCAAACCACCTGATTTTCAAGGCGATGGCCTCGGCAGTCAGGTCCCAGCGATGAACCGGTGCTTTGCCGAGCATGCGGCAGCCACCTCACCTTGGCACAAAGGGGGTCAGAGATTAGTCTAGTGAGCCCTGTCTCCGGAGCACGTCACAAACGGCCGGGGAGAGGGTAATGGTGAGTGGCTTCAAGAGTCTACATGCCGGGTGTGGATGCCGACGCCGGCGCACCGTTCGCAACTATCAGCACTGTCGCGCCGAGTCTACCTAGTCGACCATTCTTGCGAGTCGCACCGCCTTCCCGGGGGTTGGGTGGTCCAGATCGACCATTCTCACGATTCTGCATCACACCCCGACTGGACTTTAGCCGAATTGAGCTTATAGCTCCGCGGTGCGGCGTGCCCCGGAGATTCTCGTCCTCGGCCGGCCCCACCCCCGGCCACTCCCTGAGTGCGACCCCAAGGCCAGGAGGGCCCCATGTTGACCCGCAACTCGACTCACACCACTGGAGCCGGCCGTTGGAAGCGTGGTTTCGCCACTCTCGCCATCTTGACCGGCTGCGGCGTGCTGGCCCACGGCCAGGAACCCCCACGGCTGGGCACTCTCCCTGCCGCCGCCGTCGCTTCGACCAAACGCGTTTACAACCTTGACGAGGCCGTTGCCCTGGCCCTGGCCCAGCAGCCGGCCGTCGCCGCCGCTCGCGCCAGCCTGGCCTCCGTCCAGACCGCTCGCGATGCCGCCTACACCCCGCTCGCCGGCATCCTGGGCGGTGGGCAAATCTGCATTCGGCGTCAACAGGCCGACCTGGGCGTGGCTATCGCCATGGCCAGCATCGAACAGGCGGAGCTTGAGACCTTCGCCGCCGTTTCGCGCTCTTACCTCTCTGTGGTCTACGCTCGGGCCCAGCTTGAAGTGGCTGAAGAGGCCGTCAGCACCCTGCGGCGCACGGCCGACATCGCCCGCGACCTTGTGGACCGTGGCAGTAAGGAAGTCACCAAGTCGGACCTGGACCGGTTGGAAACCTATCGGCTGATCGCCGAGTCCAAGGCCGGCGAGGCCCGCTTGGGCATGACCCGCGCCAAGGCCGCCTTGGCCGAGGCCATCGGGCTCGACCACTGCAACGACTTCGACATCGGCGACGAGTCGCTGGCCCAGTTCCACGATGCCTTCCTGGAGTTCGGGGCTCAGCGGGGCCGCAAGCTGTCCACGAGGGTGGCGGTGGAGACGGCTCTGAACCAGCGGCCCGAACTGCGGCAGTCGTCGATGTTCGCCCAGGTGACGGGACTCGAAATCCAGGCGCAGGGCCGCACCATCCAGCCCTACGCCCGGACCTTCGCTGCCACGGGTGACATCCACTCGAAGATTCTGCCCGCCACGGTGATGAACGGCGAGTACCGCCCTGGTCCCGTCGGCCCGGAAATGCCCAGCTTCCTGGCGGGCACGCCCGGCGACCGCCAGCAGCGGGCCAGCCACCTCTACCAGCGCTCGCTGGCCGTCGACGACAAGGCCCAGGGGCTGGTGAAGCTCGAAGTCGAGGAAGCCTGTGCCCGTCTCGACGAGCAGTTGCGGCAGATCGCTCTGTTGCGGCAGGCCATCCAGCAGACCAAGAAGCAGAAGGACGATGCCGAGCGGTACTACCGCAACGACCAACTGAAGACCGAGCAGTTGCTCACCATTCAACTTCTCGATTCCCAGACGAGGGCCCAATTGAACGAGGCGTATTTCAAGTTCGGTCAATCGCTGGGCGTGATCCAGCGGGCGACCGGCGGCAACCTGTGGAATTGTTTCGTGGAACAGGACAAGTAACCCGCGGCCTCCCCCAGGGCAGGAACCCACCGGCCGGCACCGGTTGGGAGCCCTGGGGTCTAACCTAGTCGAAGCTCGGCTTCGCAGAGAGGTGACCATGCGCATGGCACGGCAGCTTAGCGTGCTGATCTGCATTGCAACAGCCCTGGGGCTCAGCCCTGGAGGAGGAGCCAATGCGAGTGACGCTGAGCTGCCGGTCCTGCGTATCGGCATCCTCCACTCGTTCGTGGGTGAGAACGCGGGCATCCTGAACCAGGCAGGCCCGCTCACCGACATCCTCGGCTCGCAACTCGGCGTCAAGCTAAAGCTCTGTGCGGTCGCCGACGCCCCCGAAATGACGCGGCTCCTCCTCGCTCAGGAACTCGATCTGGGCGTCATGCATGGCATCGAGTATGCCTGGCTGCGGCGGCAATCGCCCGCTCTCAAGCCCGTCGCCCTCGCCATGAACGAGACCATCAAGCTGCGGGCCCTGGTCATCGTGCCGGCTTGCGACGACGCCATGACCATTGCCGATCTCAAGGGCAGTATCGCGCTGGTTCCCCGCAAGGGTCTGCACCATTGCCCCTTGTACACCCATAAGCTGATCCTCGACGCCGAGCTCGATCCCTGTGGGTTCTTCGGCGGTCAGTGCCAATGCCGGAACGTCGACGAGGTCCTGGATGGGCTCGTGGACGGCAAGGGCCGGTGTGCCATGATCGATGGCCAGGCCTGGTCCATTTACCAGGAGCGGAAGCCCGGTCGGGCCAAGAAGCTGCGGGTGCTGGCCGAGTCGGGCTGGTTCCCCACCTCGGCCGTCGTGATCAAGGACGGCTCCATGGATGAAGCCCGAATCACGCAGATCAAGGAAGGCTTCACCTCGCTCCATCAGAAGCCGCTCGGCCGGCAGATGCTGATGTTCTGGCGGCTGTCCCAGTTCGTGGTGGTGCCGCCGGAGTACGAGACCCTCTGCCAGGAAGTGCTCCGCGAGATCCCCAACGCGCTGCCGGACGTGTCACTCTTCCAGAATCCGTAGCGCGTTCTGAACCCTCGCCTCCCGCCGCGGGCCTGCCTCACTCTGAGGCAGGTCCGCTGTGTTTCGTGACGACGACCAGGCCCGGCGTGATGAGCATCTGCTTGAAGCGGGACGGCCGCGGCGAAGGCCCCCCATGACGGCCCCGCAGCCGCTCAGCCGCCCCTTGCTCATCGACCAGTTGCTTGACCAGTCCCACCATGCCGTGCCGGTGGGTCGGCCAGGGCTCCTTGGCCGGATCGCTCCCCGCGGCCCAGACTCGTTGCCAGAGCGGTGGCTTACCCTCGCCGAATCTCTCACGCCGGCCGTCCGGCCAGTCTTCCCAGTAGCCCGTCCCCCAGTCCTCGATGACGTAAAGTCCGCCGGGACGCAAGTGCCGATCGAAGAGATGATCGAAGGTCGCCTTGGTCGCCAGGCCCAGGTGCGAGGCATCGTCAATGATGATGTCGAATCCTTGCGGGGCGGCTTCTTCTGCCATGGAAGTCAGGACCTCGCCGTCGGTCTGATCACCTTGGAAAAGGCGGATCCGCTCCTGACCCTCGAAACCGGTGGGCAGATTCAGGTCAACTCCCACGATGTGGCCGTTGGGGAAGTAGTCGCGCCAGAGAAGGAGCGACGCCCCGCGCTGAACTCCTACTTCGAGGAGCACAATCTCCTCGTCCACCCACGGAGCGAACAAGGGGTCGTAATGTTCGAAGTAGCCCGCGGGAATCTTGTCCGTGGCGTAGCAGGCCAGGTCCAGTTCCTGGCTGCGCCGTCGGCCGGGTGGCAGCGGCCGCGGTTGGAGGGGCCCGTTCGGCTGAGGAAGATGCTCGGGCATGACCGCGACCTGATTCTCATGGAATCCAGTGCCGCATCGGCGACTGGATGGACTGAGCCCAGGTTACACAGGGTCCGGTCAAAAGCAAACGTCCGCCGCGGGATGCGACGGACGTCACGAGGTACAGGGAGCAAGGCCGGGGTTAGCGGCCGCCCGTGGGCAGCTCCATTTCAAGGTCGTTCAGGTTGACCTGCCGGTCGGCTTGGGCCGATTCGGCGTCGTAGACTTTATCCCAACTGCGTCGGGAAAATCCACCTCCGCTGCGAGCCCGTTCAGCTTCACGAGCGCACTCGATGCACATCGTGCTGTAGGGCAGGGCGTTGAGCCGGGCCACAGGAATCCGCTTGTCGCAGGACTCGCACAGCCCGTAGGTGCCACCTTGCAGCCGCTTGATGGCCCGCTCGATCTGGGCGAGTTCCGTGGCTTCGATCTGAGCCAACTGGGAGGCGATTTCGTCGGCACCCGCATCGAATGCGGCGTCCGCCAGGTCGCTGTTGAACTGGCTGCGATCGGCGTCGCTCAGATCGGCCAGTTCCCCAGCCAGAATCCGGCGCAGATTGTCCCGACGGCTGACCAGCTTTTTATGGAGCTTCAAGAGTGCATCCCGTCGTGCCATGGTCCGTCCTCCTTTGGTGCGTTGTCCGGCACGCAGCCGCTCTGGCGTAAGCCTGGCAGCCGCGATCGGGCAGCCCGAGCAAGAATCCGCAAATCCAATGCCACCGACAACCATGATTGAGAATGATTCTTGTTATTCTATTCTCAGCGGACAGGCCGCCGTCCAATTCTAAACCGCTACTTGCAAGGAACGGGCGACTTGCCTACTTCTTGCCGCTGATTTTCGTCCGAATCCAAGCAACGCTTGGGGATTTAACGATTTGGAAGGGGTGTTGTCACCCGCCACTGCCTTTCGGCTCTTCACTTAAGACGCACGAGGCGGACACTTTGTTCAATTGGTTGCTGTTTTCTTGAACACTCGCATTGCTGCCATTATGGCCAATGTGAAGCAAAACCGATCACAACGAAGCTTGCCATATTGGCATTCGCAGTCGGCCCGTCTGATGTGGCAGGCGATTCCCACGTACGGGGCGACAGCCCCAGGTCTCGCAAGGGGGTTCGACGGGGTCTTCAAGAGCGTTCGCCGGGGCTCCCAGGGCTCGCCAGGGTAGTTCCACGCTTCTGGGCGTGATCGCCACGACCTTGCAGAGGGGGTCGCCGAGGGGTTTCTGCGCTCTTGGACGCGCGCGCCACGCAGATTTCACAGGGTTTCAGGGCCATGCCACGCTTCCCGGCGCCAGTTGCGGGCTTTGAAGTTTGGTGCACGTTCACCTCGCCCCCCTCCCTGACACCCAAGCGAACGTCGTAGTCTATCAGAATGTACATAAGTATACAACCCGGTTGTGGCCGGGCCTGGGCGGAAGTTGCATCCTGGCACTTTGGGCGGGCCACCTCCTTACCCGAAGGTCTTGAGGGATGACGACGTGCAGCCGGTCGACGTGATCCTGCTAGTTTCCCGCCCTCGGTCCAACCCCGCCCGGGTTCGCCTTGTTCGCTGTGGGAGAGGCAGGTAGGATGCGGCGTCCGAAGTCGGCAATGCCCCAACAGGGAAGGAAGGGCCTCATGCCATTCACAGCAGCGGAACTGGCGGCACGGGTGAGCGGGCAGCTTGTCGGTGAATGCACTACGAGGTTTACGCGCACCCGTCCCCTCGCCCAAGCTGGCCCGAATGATGTCAGCTTCGTTGCCGATGCCG
>CALLZJ010000213.1 GCA_937858435.1 uncultured bacterium | reverse complement strand
TATGCTACAAATGTTCACCTAAGGCAGACCGCGGCGGGCGGCCCTCGGGGCCCAAGTGGGCGGTCATTGCGAACGCTGACCCTTGTGGAGATGGGCCATGGCCGACCCTCAGAAAGACCGGGAACTGAAGCTTGCTCTGAGCCAGATCGAGAAGGAATTTGGCAAAGGGGCGATCATGCAGCTCGACGACGATGCTGCCTCCGAAGTCTCCGGCATTTCGACGGGTGCCCTGAGCTTGGACCTGGCCCTGGGCGGCAAGGGACTTCCCCGCGGCCGGGTCGTCGAGATTTACGGCCCTGAGGCCAGCGGCAAGACGACCATCGCCCTCCATGCCATCGCCGAGGCCCAGAAGCAGGGCGGCGTGGCGGCCTTCATCGACGCCGAGCATGCCCTCGATCCCTCTTGGGCGCGCCGTCTCGGTGTCAACCTCGAGGCCCTCTTGGTCAGTCAGCCATCGAACGGCGAGGAAGCCCTCAAGATCGCTGAGATGCTCGTTAAGTCCAATGCCGTGGACATCATCGTGATCGACTCCGTGGCTGCCTTGGTGCCCAGGGCCGAGGTGGAAGGGGAGATCGGCGACACGCACGTCGGCCTGCAGGCCCGGCTGATGAGTCAGGCGCTACGCATTCTCACCCCCGTCATTGCCCGCACCCGCACCTGCCTTGTCTTCATCAATCAGATTCGGCAGAAGATCGGCGTCATGTTCGGCAACCCGGAGACGACCACGGGCGGCCTGGCTCTGAAGTTCTACGCCTCGGTCCGGCTCGACGTCCGCAAGATTGGCGCGATCAAGGAGGGGGAAGAGACGGTCGGGGCCCGCATCCGCGCCAAGGTCGTGAAGAACAAGGTGGCCCCGCCCTTCCGCAGTGCCGAGGTCGATCTCATGCATTCCGGCGGCATCAGCCGCGCGGGCGATCTCCTCGACCTCGCCCTGGAGGACAAGCTGATCGACAAGAGCGGCGCCTGGATCAACTACGGCTGGGTGCGCCTGGGCCAGGGGCGGGAGAATGCCAAGCAGTACTTGCAGGAGAACCCTGCCCTGCTCAACGAGCTCACGCAGAAGGTACTGGCCAAGCGCCATGCGGTGAACCCGTCGGCCGACGGAACGGAGGATGGTGCCGAGGCCCCCGCAGCCCCGGCGAAGGCCGAGCCGACCGGCAAGGGGCGCAAGGGCGACAAGTCCTAACGGTCGGCTCCACGTCGCTCGCGCTGACAGCTCCGCTCCAGGCGCCTATCCTAAGCTCCGTCGGACCAGCGCGTGCCGCCTCGGCGCGCAGGGAGCCGGTCCCGCCCCGGAGCAGCGTTCCATGCCCGAGTTTCGCACCCTGGCCCGTGTCGCCGACGTCCCCGAAGGTCAGGCCAAGGCATTTCCCGTCGGTCCCAAGTCGGTTGCCATTTTCAACCAGGCCGGCACGTTCTTCGCTATCGACGACCTGTGCCCGCACATGGGCGCTTCGCTGGCCAACGGCGTGGTGCGCGACGGAGTTGTTGCCTGCACCTGGCATGGCTGGCGTTTTCGCCTCCACGACGGCTGCTGGATGAACAGCCCCAAGCTAAAGATCGGTCGCTATCCGGTGCGGGTAGTCGGCGACGAAATTCAGGTGGAGATCTGATGGAGATGCAGGTCCGGCTCAAGGTGATCGACGGCGCCCAACGCGGGCGGGTCTTCACGTTTGCCGAGCGGGCCAATTTCATCGTCGGCCGCTCGACCCGCGCCCACTTCCGGGTCGGCCAGGACGACAAGTTCTTCTCCCGCTTTCACTTCATGGTGGAAGTCAACCCGCCGCAGTGCCAGCTTCTGGACCTGCAGAGCCGCAACGGCACGCTGGTCAATGGCGTGCGCGTCCAGACGGTTCGGCTGCAGGATGGTGATCTTATCCAAGCCGGCCAGACGATCTTTCAGGTCAATCTCCACGGGGCCGCGGCCACTGATGCCTCCGACGAGCTGCCGGCCCTGCCGCCGATGGAGAGCGGCGAGCCGATCACGCCCCAGCCGCGCGGCGGGGCCTCGACGCCGGTCGACGTCAAAGTCTGCATCTACTGCGGTGGGCCCTTGAGCAAGCCGGGCAAGCCCCTGTGCAACCGCTGCTACGATCAGACAAGCCACAACGTCGCCCAGGAGATTCCCGGCTACCAGTTGCTGGAGGAAATCGGCCGCGGGAACATGGGCGTGGTGTTTCGCGCCATCTGCGACAACACGGGCACCCACGTCGCCCTCAAGACGATCATGCCCGCCGTCGCCGGCTCGCCCAAGCAGGTCAAGATGTTCCTGCGCGAGGCCGAGGTGCTCAAGCAGCTTGACCATCCCCACATCGTCGGCTTCCACGATCTGGGCCAGGCGAGCGGCCGCTTCTTCCTGGCCATGGAGTACGTGCCCGGCATCGACGCCCACAAGCTCGTCAAGAAAAGCGGCACCTTGCCCATCGCCCAGGCCGTCGATCTGATCCGCCAGGCCCTGAATGGCCTGGCCTTTGCCCATGCCAAGCGCTTCGTGCACCGTGATATCAAGCCCGCCAATCTGCTCATCGCCCAGACGGCGCTGGCGGGGCAAGTCAAGCTCGCCGACTTCGGCCTGGCCCGCATCTACCACGACGCCCAGCTTAGTGGGCTGACCAAGATGGATGACAAGGTCGGCACTCCCGCCTTCATGGCCCCCGAGCAAGTCATCGATCCACGCAACGTCGACCCCGCGGCCGACCAGTACTCAGCCGCGGCCACGCTCTACTTCCTCCTGACCGGCGAGATGATCTTCGAGAACATCAAGAACATCAACCAACTCTTCTCTTGCATCCTGGATGAAAAGCTCCTGCCCGTTCCGCTCCACGTCCGCCGGCGGGACGTGCCGGCCGGTCTCTCCGCTGCCCTCGACCGGGCCCTCGCCAAGGACCCCGCCCGACGCTTTCCGAGCGTGGCCGACTTACGTGACGCCCTGGCCCCCTACGGCAACCCTGACGACACGGAGTCGGATCCGTCCGTGGAAGTTTGAAAGTGGCCGAGCTTCTGGCCTGACGGCGCCGAGCCCCTATCCTATCGGCAACGCTCATTCTTTGTCCCCACTCGCCGCCCCGCTCCGAGTCCCGGGGTCCGCTAGTCCTTGGCCCTTGGCCTGGAGATGATCGTCCGACATGAGCCGCCCCGTCAAGATGGCCACGCAGCCGGAGCCTGAGGCGCCGATCACGTCGCTGGCATCGGCGTCGCCCACGCTGCTGCGGGAAGCTCAGACCGTTGGCGACGCCCTGGACCTCATCCGACAGCGCGGCGTGGGCGAGCGCATCATCTACTTCTACGTCGTTGACGCAGATGATCGCCTGGTCGGCGTCGTCCCTACCCGGCGGTTGCTCCTGGCCCAACTCGACCAGCCGATCAGCAGCATCATGGTGCGGTCTGCCGTGGCGATTCCCTTACAGGCCACCGTGGCGGAGGCGTGTGAGTTCTTCATCCTGCATCGGTTCCTGGCCTTCCCCGTGGTGGACGAGGAACGCCGGGTGGTGGGCATTGTCGACGTAAGTCAATTCACCGACGAGGTCTTCGATCTAGCCGAACGGGAACAGACCGATGCGGTCTTCGAGGCCCTGGGCTTCCGTTACGCTCAGGTCAAGGATGCCAGCCCGGTACTGGCGTTCCGCTTCCGCTTCCCGTGGCTGCTGGCCACCATCACAAGCGGCACCATGTGTGCCGTTCTCGCCGGCTGGTTTGAGCGGACCCTGGCCGAGCACTTGGTGCTGGCCTTCTTCCTCACCTTGGTGCTGGGGCTAGCCGAGAGCGTCAGCATGCAATCGACCACCGTGACCATTCAAGCGCTGCGGCAACGGCGGCCCTCGTTGGCTTGGCTGCGGCGCTCGCTCCGCCGTGAAGTACAGACGGCGGCGCTCCTGGGGCTGGCGTGCGGCGGCACGGTCGCTCTCATTGCCTGGCTCTGGCGGGGATCGCTGGTCGGGGCGCTCGTGATCGGCGGGGGCATCGCCGCCTCGCTCCTCGTCGCCTGCATAACCGGCGTGCTCGTTCCCTGGGTGCTTCACCGGCGGGAATGGGACCCCAAGGTGGCAGCAGGGCCACTGACCCTGGCCATCACCGACCTGGGCACCATCACTTGCTATTTCTCACTGGCCACCTGGGCCCTGTGACGGAGCACGAGAGCCGCTAGGGCCGGGGCGTGTTGAATTGCAGCGTGGGTCTGCCCTGTCCACGGTGGGCCGGGTCGACTACGTCCAGCTCCAGGATGGGCCGAATCTCCCCCTGCTCCGCGCGGACGACCGGCACGCCTGGAGGCTGGATCGATTCCGGCACGCGTCCCTCGATGCGGATGGCATATCGCCCGGGGCTGGGCACCTGGAAGCGGACCTGGGTCTGATAGACAGCAAAACGGGGCTCATTCTCCAACCGTTCGGGCAGGAGCGGACTGCGAGCCACCACGTCGAAGACGTCGGCCGGCATGCGCCGCCCCTCCGGATCGCGTTGCCGCAAGACAACGATCTGGAGCGGAGCCAGGGGTGTGCGGTAGGGATCGTCGGCAGCCCCGGCGAAGCGTCGATCGTGGGCTTCCTTCCAGGTCAACGTGGCGGACAACACGGCGCCGGCAGGCAAGAGCCTGGCACTCTTCTCCTCCGTGCGGGGCTTCCATTCGATGAAATTCAGGTCCGCTCGGGCCGGGCCGCTCTCGTCGGTGAACTCCATGGCCCCGTCCTGGTCGGCGTCCCGGAATAAGCCCGTCCAGAGTTGGCCGGTGCGGCGCGGCACGACTTGAATCCAGGAGGCCGCGGTGAGCCAGCGCGGCTCCAGCCAGCGACCCAAGAACGACGTGCCGGGCAGGTCCGCGTAGCCATCGTCCCAGGCCAGTCCGACCACGACCGACCCAACGCCGGCAAGCTGCTTGGTGGCGGCCCGAAAAGCGAGGGCCCGAGCATCCTTCGCGCCGAGGGCCTTGCTGTCTTCGTCGAACTGGGCCTGCTCCTTCATGTAGGCCTCACGCGCTTCCTTGTCGTCCCCCTCCAGACCGAAGTTGTTCAGAGCGATCCGACGACGCACCTGGAGGTACTCTTTGCGTGCGACCAGACGGGCCCGCTCTGTAGTGATTTCTTCAAGCCGCTGGGCGAAGGCCCCGGTCAACCAGAGCTGGCCGCTCGTGACCCGCGCGATCTCGGTCACCTGGAACGGACTGGCCGAGTCGACGCGGACCAGCAGCAGGTCCGTGCCGGGAAGCGCGGCCGCCACTTCCTTGGCCAGCTTAACTCCAAAGTCGCCCGGAGCCGGTGGCGCGGCGCTCTCGAGGTCGGCACTCAACTCCGGTGTGAGATCAATCAACTTGGTGTTCTTCGGCAGCTCTTTTCCGACTTCCTCTTCCCAACCGCTGAAGTCGGCAGCGACGACGGCGACCACGTTGTTGCCACCCTGACGCAGCCAGCGGGCGGGGCTGGACTCGACGGCCGCCGGCGTTCGCGACACGGAGGTGAAGTCGCTTGGCCAGGCCACGTACCGAGCCGGCTGGGGCAAGCGGATGCCTGAAACGTCCGCCAGGCTGGCCAGTTCGGTCACGTTCCCCGCGGGCAAAGTCGCAAAGAGCATCGGGCCGACCTGTCCCTGAATCTCAAGGCCCAGCCCAAGGACACCAAGGCGGGCGGCCGTTACCGGGCCGGTCGGCACGTCGCGCAGGATGACTTCGACTCGCAGCTTCTGCCCGGCCCCGCCCTCCCCAGCCTCGCTGATGGCGCGACGCAGGTCGGGATGGACTTTGCCCTGCGGCAATCCGGCTGGCGGCACGGCCGACTCCATGGCGGCTGGCGGCAGTTCACCCGGCTCCGGCAGGACTTCGGCTAACTTGACCAGATGCTGCTTCATGCTCTTGAGAGAGCCGGTAGCGGGAACGACTGGGATTTCGATTTGCAGAGCGTCGCCGAGCAGGGCTTCGAGGCGTGCCAGGGGCAGGCGGCCTAAAAGTTGCCGATGGCTGTCGTGATCGTAGCCCACCGATTCCCTGAAGCCAAGGTTGGCGAGGGCGGCCCGGGCCTTCCCGGCCGCTTCGCGCTGACCGTCGGGGCCGAAGTCGGTGAGCAGGTAGAGCCTGACCAGTGCCCCGGCCTCGGGAGCCTGGTAATTGGCGGGAATGGCGATCGCGGCCGAGACGGCGGGGTCGCGACGCAGAGCGGCGAGACCTCGGGCCGGCATCTGGCCGGACAGGGAGTCGGTATAGAATTCCTCGCGTTCCCAGCCTTCGTCCTTGCGGAGCCCAGCAGCCTGGAGCCGGCCAACGACTTCCCGGAAGAGGCGAACGCGCTGAGCCCGGGCGGCATCAATGCGAAGGCGTGCCTGGACCTGGAAGGAAGGTCCGGCGGCCGCGGCATCGTCCTGAGGCAGCGCGAAGGCGAAGCCGGCCAGAGCGGCCAGGAGGGCGGCCGTGGAGCAGGTACGAAGCATGGGAAGATCCATCCTCACGAGAACGAAGCGGCCCTGAACGGACTGGCACACCTGATTGTCGCACCAAACGGGCGGAAGTGAAAGTGGAAGGGCGGGAAATGAGGCAGCGGCAGAAGCGTCTTGGACGGCGAGGCCGGTGCGACCGGCAGTTCGTGCAGGATCGGCGTGGGCAGCGCAGGCGGTAAAGCAAGCAACCCCCGCTAGGGAAGACCCTAGCGGGGGCGGCAAGTTCGAAAAAGCCGGCGATAACCTACTCTCGCGGAAGAATCCACTACCATCGGCCCGGGTCGTTTCACGGCCGTGTTCGGGATGGGAACGGGTGTTTCCGACCAGGTATGGTCACCGGCAAGCTCCGATGAATATCAAGATGGCAGCGGCAAGAGAACAACTACGAGAACCGAAGGACTTGGACGAGGTCCAAGTCAAGAATCAATGCGGGCAAGCGCTTGGCTATTAGTACCGGTTAGCTCACGCATTACTGCGTCTACACACCCGGCCTATCACCCAGGTGGTCTACCTGGAGCCTTCGGACTTGCGTCCTGGAAGTCTAGTTTTGAAGAGGGTTTCACGCTTATATGCTTTCAGCGTTTATCCCAGCCGTACGTAGCTACCCTGCTAATGCCGCTAGCGCGACAACAGGAACACCAGAGGTACGTCCTACCCAATCCTCTCGTACTAGGGTAGGAGCTTCGCAAACTTCCTACACCCACAGCAGATAGGGACCGACCTGTCTCACGACGGTCTAAACCCAGCTCACGTACCGCTTTCATTGGCGAACAGCCAAACCCTTGGGAGCTTCTCCACCCCCAGGATGCGATGAGCCGACATCGAGGTGCCAAACCTCCTCGCCGCTATGAACGCTCAGAGGAGATAAGCCTGTTATCCCCGGAGTACCTTTTATCTGTTGAGCGACGGCCTTTCCATCCAGCACCGCCGGATCACTATGTCCTGCTTTCACATCAGCTTGACCTATAAGTCTCGCTGTGAAGCGACCTTATGCCATTGCACTCGACACCTGATTGCCAACCAGGTTGAGGTCGCCTTTGAACTCCTCCGTTACCTTTTAGGAGGAGACCGCCCCAGTCAAACTGCCCACTTACCACTGTCCACCGCCCGGATTCACGGGTCGGAGTTAGAGTTCAAACACAACAAGGGTGGTGTTTCATCTTGCGGCTCCCCCGATGCCAAAACACCGGGTTCGAAGCCTCCCACCTACACTACGCATGCTGGGTCTAAACCCAATAATAAGCTGCAGTAAAGGTTCACGGGGTCTTTCCGTCTAGCTGCGGGAACGATGCATCTTCACATCGACTACAGTTTCACCGAGTCGCTCGTGGAGACAGTGCTCCTGTCGTTACGCCATTCATGCAGGTCGGAACTTACCCGACAAGGAACTTCGCTACCTTAGGACCGTCATAGTTACGGCCGCCGTTTATCGGAGCTTCGGTTGCCAGCTTCGCCTTGCGGCTAACCGACTTCCTTAACTTACCGACACCGGGCAGGCGTCAGTCTCTATACGTCAACTTGCGTCTTCGCAGAGACCTGTGTTTTTAGTAAACAGTCGCAAGAGCCTATTCACTGCGGCCGCCTCGGGCTTTGACACCCTACCGCGGCGCCCCTTCTCCCGAAGTTACGGGGCCAACTTGCAGAGTTCCTTCACGAGCGTTCACTCGAGCGCCTGAGAATACTCATCTCGCCTACGTGTGTCCGTTTTAGTACGGACGGGCTGTTTCAACCGCCTCCTGGCTTTTCTTGTCTGAACTTCCGATGACTTCGGGATCGTCTATGCCCTCGCCCTTGCGGGCCCCCCATCTAGTAGGGGGTACACCTTCCATTCAGCGTCACAGGATTTGTCCACAGCACCGGTGCAGGAATATTAACCTGCTGTCCATCGACTACGCCTTTCGGCCTCGTCTTAGGGTCCGACTAACCCTGGGCGGATTTACCTTCCCCAGGAAACCTTAGGCTTTCGGCGAACGGGATTCTCACCCGTTTTATCGTTACTCGTTCCGGCATCTTCACTTGCACTTCGTCCACGGGTCGTTATCCGTCCCGCTTCGACCTAATGTGCAACGCTCCCCTACCACCCTTTCGGGTCCCGAGATTCGGCACCATGCTTAAGTCCCGTTCATTATCGGCGCAGGAATCCTCGACCAGTAAGCTATTACGCACTTTTTAAATGGTGGCTGCTTCTAAGCCAACATCCTGGCTGTCTTAGGACTCCCACTTCCTTTCGCACTGAGCATGGATTTCGGGGCCTTATCTGCGGGTCTGGGTTCTTCCCCTCTCGACGATGAAGCTTATCCCCCACCGTCTCACTGCCGACATATGCCCATCGGTATTCGGAGTTTGGTTCCGAAGGGTAGCCGGGTAGGCCCCCTATCGAATTCAGTCACTCTACCCCCAATGGTTAAATGTCGACGCTAACCCTAAAGCTATTTCGGGGAGAACGAGCTATCCCCACGTTTGATTAGACTTTCACTCCTCCCCACAGCTCATCACCAAGTTTTTCAACACTCGTGTGTTCGGCCCTCCATGAGGTTTTACCCCCACTTCAGCCTGGCCATGGGTAGATCACGTGGATTCGCGTCTACCGCCACCGACTTAACGCCCTATTCAGACTCGCTTTCGCTTCGGCTCCGCCGCAAAACGGCTTAACCTTGCCGGTAGAGGTAACTCGCCGGATCATTATGCAAAAGGCACGCCGTCAGGCATTCTCCCGAAGGAGCATAGCCCTCCGACCGCTTGTAGGCATGTGGTTTCAGGTTCTTTCCCTCCCCTTGTCGGGGTTCTTTTCATCTTTCGCTCGCGCTACTCTTTCACTATCGGTCGCTGGAGAGTACTTAGCCTTGCGGGATGGGCCCCGCGGATTCACACCCGCTTTCGCGTGACGGGTGCTACTCAGGTGCCGGCTAGCCGCGTCTACCTTTCGCCTACAGGACTTTCACCTGCTCTGGTCCAACATTCCAGAAGTGTTCAGCTAGGTTTTCGCGATGCCGTATGCCGGTCCTACAACCCCCAGAAGGCAAGCCCTCTGGGTTTGGGCTCTTTCCATTTCGCTCGCCGCTACTCAGGAAGTCGCTTTTGCTTTCTTCTCCTCCAGGTACTAAGATGTTTCAGTTCCCTGGGTTGCTGACCTACAGCTATGGATTCACTGTAGGCCGATTCGGGCACCCCGGGATCAACGCCTGTTTGACGGCTTCCCCGGGCTTTTCGCAGTCTTCCACGCCCTTCATCATCTTCCAGCGCCTAGACATCCCCCACACGCCCTTAGTAGCTTGACCGCATTGATTCTGGACTCGGATCCACCTAGCTTGCGCCAGGCCTCTCCCGCCCAAAACTGCCGCTCCGCTACCAATGTCCATGCCGAGCCTCAGCCCGCATGGACGGAGCAACGATTCGTTCTCCGGTATGCTCGAGTTGTCGCTCTTCGAAACCGTCTGGCTCGCGCCAGACATTTCCAAAGATGCATCCTCTTACCGCTGCCAAATTGTCAAAGAACTAGTCGCGGCTGCCAATGGCCGCCGCTCCCTATTGCCACGTCCGCCATTCCCTCACGTACCGAGCCAAGTGGCTGACCTGTGAAGGTTCGGCAAAAACTGCCGCAATAGGGGTACGAACTTAGAGTAGTTCACCCCTTGAAGGATTCAAGAGGGCGGCAAGATTTTTTCTAGCCCCATTCCCAGGGCCAACAGAACGTCCATTTCCCAGGTTTTTTGTTAGGAATCGTCCGACTAGCCCGCCCGGGCCAAGGCCTCCAACCGCTGCACGCGCTCGCCGATCGGCGGGTGGCTCGAAAACACCGAGCTGTCCTTCTTCTTCAGCTTCTTGAGCGGACTGGCAATGTACAAATGGGCTGTCCCCTCGCAGGCCACATGCAGCTCCTCGGGGTCGCTGTCGATCTTGCGCAGGGCCGACGCCAGCCCGAGTGGATTCCGGGTCAACTGGACCGCGGTCGCGTCGGCCAGGTACTCTCGCTGCCGACTCACCGCCAATTGAATCAGGCGGGCCAGGATCGGCGCCACAATCGACAGGATGAGGGCCACAACCACGATCACCAACACGATCGCGCCGCCCCCCTTCTCGCTGCTACTGCCGCGGCCGCCCCGCCGCCCCCCAGCAAAGTGGCCCCAGCGCAGCATCTGCCTGAAGACTTCCGCCAGCATGACGATGAGGCCGATCATCACGGCCAGCAGCATCATCAGGCGAATATCGAAGTTGCGAACGTGGGCCATTTCATGAGCCATGACCCCCTGCAGCTCTTCGCGATTGAGTTTCAGGCGCAGGCCGCGGGTGATGGCGACGGCGGCATGGGCTGGGTCCCGACCCGTGGCGAAGGCGTTGGGGGCCATATCCTCGATGAGGAAGACCTGCGGCATGGGCACGCCGGCCGCGATCGCCATCTCCTCCACCACGTTGAACAACTCGGGATCGTCGTAGTGGCTGATCGGCTTGGCCCCGGTCATGCCGAGGATCATCTTGCTGCCGGCATAGTAGGAGATCAGGGCCCAAACCGCCGCAAGGCCGCCCCCGATTA
>CALLZJ010000212.1 GCA_937858435.1 uncultured bacterium | reverse complement strand
CCACTTGGTCCGGTTGATGAACACGAACTGCACGTCGACGCCTTCAACGTAGTAGTCTCCCGCCCCCTTGCTCGTGCGGAAGATGTCGAAGGTGAACTCCACGGTGATCCAATCGCGCTCCAGCAGTCGCGGCACGGCCGCGCGGAACTTTGGATCGGGAACCAGTTGCTTCTTGTCGTCGAAGCGGTAACCGAACCGCCAGACCGCTTCCTGGTTGGAGGCGCCGCGAATGTACTGCCGCGGCTCAACCTCGCGCCCCACCTCATCGCCCCGTTCCTTGACGATCCGCTGGCCAGCCGAGTTGAGTTCTTCAAAATTCAAGGCGCCCAGGAGCGGCACCCGGGCTCGAGTCGCCTGCCGCACCACTTGCTCGTCCGCGGCCCGAACCACGTACAGCAGACTCAGGTGCACCGCCACCGCGAGCACGGCTGTCATGAGCAAGACAAGCCCAAGAATGCGGCCCAGCACGATCTCGAACCGCTGGACCGGCTTGGTCACGACCGTCTGGATCGACAGGTTCTTAATGTCCGTCGGAATGCTGAAGCAAGCCACCACGCTCGCCGTCACCAGCATCAAGGCGGACATGATGAAATAGACCAGTCCGACGTAAGTGCTCCACTGCCGATCCACCCGGCTGGCCGGGATGAACCAACTGGCGAACAGGAACACCAGAAGCAAGAGGGCGAAGCTCCAGAGCACCTTGCGGCGCACGGCCTCGACGATGCTGAAGCGGGCGATGGCCCACAGCCGCCGGGGACTGAAGCGGGTCAGGTCGAGCAGGAACTCCCAGCCCAGCGTCGCCGTCGCGGCCAAGCTGGTGAGGAAGAAGACCCAACTGAAGAGCTTATCCTCGCTGAGCACTTCGAGCGCGTCGCGGTTGAGCCCGGCCGCCTTGTTCATGGCCGCGTAGACGGCATCGAGCGAACCAGCCAGCCCGAGCACGGTCAGCCCCGCCAGCACCTGGAAAACCCGACGTTTCCACTCCTCCTTGGCCGGCAGCCCGTCAAGCTGTCCCGATAACCCGCTCCGCAGTACGTTGCCGCTGCCCAGTGCAAAACGCATGAGGGTCAGCACGAGCACCACGAAGATGGCCACCGTCCCCATGCCGTTGACCCAAGTCTCAAGGATCTTGGGAACATCGGCCCAGACCGGGTAGTCGCGATCGAACAACAGCGTGGCAAACATGAACGACTCACACCGAATGGATGGGGGGCAGCCGCGACCTCAAAACGGACAGCAAGCGTCACACCGGCTCACGCGCCGCCAGCGGGCGGCTGGGCCTTTTCTGGCTTGGGCTCCGCGGGCAGGTAACGCCGGCCCGGACGCTCCTGGCTTTCCTTCACGATCCGCAGGAACAGGTCTTCCAGCGTCGTGATCGGGTGGTCGACGTCGTCGACCTGGCCGCCATGCTTCTGAATGACCTCGGTGAGTTCCTTGCGCAGGCCGTCGGTGAGCTTGAGCCCGTGGGCGCGCATCTGCACGACTTCTTCCACTTCCAGGAGCTTGTCGACCTCGCCGAGTTCCTGGAGGTCGCCGTCATAGAGGATGGCAATCCGATCGCACACGTCCTGAACGTCGTCCAGGCGGTGACTGCTCATGATGATCGTCTTACCCTGTTGCTTCAGTTCGACGATGAGGTCCTTCATCCAGCGGCTGCCCAGGGGGTCGAGGCCGGAGGTGGGCTCGTCGAGGATGACCAGCTCGGGGTCGTTGATGAGCGCCTGGGCCAGACCGATGCGTTGCCGCATGCCCTTGGAGTATTCTCGTAGCGGCCGGCGTTTGTCGCGGGCCAGGCCGACCCGTTCGATGAGTTCGGCGGCCCGCTGCTTGCGAACGTGGCCCGGCATGTTAAAGAGCCGGCCGTAGAAGTCGAGAGTTTCCTCGGCCGTGAGGAAGCGATAGAGATAGGACTCTTCAGGCAGGTAGCCGATCCGCTCGTTCTTGGTGACGTCGAGGCCAGGCTTGCCGAAGACCAGAGCCTCTCCCTCGTTGGGGAAGAGCAAGCCCAGGAGCAGCTTGATGGTGGTGGTCTTGCCCGAGCCGTTGGGGCCAAGCAGGCCGAAGATCTCGCCGCGATAGATCTGGAGATTCAAGCCGCGCAGGGCTTGCTTCTTCTGCCGACCCCAAAAGTCGCGGTAGATCTTGCTGAGGTTCCGAGTCTCGACGACGACTTCGCGTTGACCGTTATTGGCCATGACTGCTCCCGCAGGGACGGCGTCCTATGTGCATGAAGAACCAAACGAGGACTCGAGGGCGCCAAACGTATTACGTTCCAGACCGGGCCAGCGTTCACGCCGAAAAGGCGAAGCCGCTCGCGGACATGCCGTTGGGCAAAGCCAGGCCGTGGAAGTACTTGCGGCACGTCCGGCCCGTCTTGACTGGCGGCCCATGGTCCGGCTCCCGCCGCGGTGTGGCCCACTCGGGAATCTCGGAAAATGTAGGGCTAGCCACGGGAAAAACAAGGAACGGCCCGAAGGCTCAGCTTTCCAGCGGGGGCAGATCGGCCAGGTTGCGCAGCCCCAGGTGCCGAAGAAAGCGGCGCGTCGTGCCGTACAGGACCGGTCGACCCAGTGAGGCATGTCTGCCGACGATCCGAATGAGTCCCTTTTCCATCAACTGGCGGAGCAGGTCGGCGCTCTGGACGCCGCGGATGGCTTCAAGGTCCGCCCGAGTGATTGGCTGTTTATGGGCGATGATGGCCAGGGTCTCACGCTGGGCGGGGGTTAGGCGTGGGAAGGCGTCGTCCTGGAACCAGCGACTCAGCCAGGGGTGAAACTCGGGCCGGGCCAAGAGCTGGAAGCCTCCCGCCAACTCTTGGATGTGGAGCGGCGAGCCCTCCTGATCGTACTGCGACTGGAGCCGACGGAGGGCCCGGCGTAGTTCAGCGGCGTTGGCGAGGCCAGCGAGCTGGGTCAACTGGCGGGTGGTGAGCGGCTCGTCGGCGGCAAAGAGCAGGGCTTCGAGTTCAGCCAGGACGGCATCCCGGGCCAGGGGGGCCAGGGGTCCCTGGCCGCCGCGCGGTTCGGGGTGGGCGTCGAGCTGGAAGCGAGCCGGGGCTGCCAGGTGACGCAGGTCTGTCATTGGCCGAGGTGGTCGCCACGGAGAGCTGACGGCAGCGAGCGATCGGAGGGCACGCATGAAAGGTCGAGCCTTGTTCCAGAGCCGGGCGGGGCGGCAAGTTCTCCCTGGCCGAACCCCTCTCGAGCCCGTACAGTATGCCCCGAGTTCGTCCTGGTGGAAAGTGCAACCGCCTTCGCCCGGCAAGCCCCATGGTTGATGCCCTTATCGGCTTCCTCACGCACCCCGTGGTGGTTGCGGTTCTAGCCGCCGCCATCTTGATGGGTTTGATGCTGGTCCAGGCGATTATCTTCGTCTGGCTCGAACGCAAAGTGGCGGGGCGCATCCAAGATCGCCTCGGTCCCACGCGCGTGGGCGGCAAGTTTGGCTGGCTCCAAACGCTGGCCGACGGCATCAAGCTACTCTGCAAAGAAGACTTCATTCCTGCAGCCGCGGATCAGTTCCTGTTCCGGCTGGCGGCCTACCTCGTCCTCATCGGCGCCTTCCTGCCGTTCCTGGCGATGCCCTTCGGCCTGGGCGTCGTGGCCCTCGATATGAACATCGCCGTCTTTTACATCCTCGCCGTCCTGTCGACCGAGGTGTTCGGCGTGATTCTGGCGGGCTACGGCTCGGGCAGCAAATGGGCCCTCTTCGGCGGCATGCGCGAAGCTGCCCAGATGGTGAGCTATGAAGTGCCCCGGGCCATCTGCGTCGTGATTGCCGTCGTGGCCACCGGGACCATGAGCCTGTCGCTGATGATGCAGCAACAGGAAGGGTTCTTCTGGAACTGGTTGCTGTTTCGCGATCCCTTCTGTTTCCTGACGTTCTGGGTCTTCCTCGTCTGCATCACGGCGAGCTGCAAGCGGGCGCCGTTCGACCTGGCCGAGGCCGAGTCGGAGTTGGTCGCCGGTTTCCACACCGAGTTCTCCGGCTTCCGCTGGCTGCTCCTGTTCATGGGTGAATACGGGTCGATGTTCATCACGTCGGCCCTGGCCGTTGCCATGTTCCTGGGCGGCTGGCACACCGGCCTCTTGCCGCACGATCCGACCTACTACCTGGGCGGCTTCCTCGGCAACGTCGTCAACGTGCTGGTGTTCCTGGTCAAGAGCTGGCTGCTGGTGTTCGTGATGATGTGGGTGCGCTGGACGCTCCCGCGCCTGCGGATCGACCAGGTCATGATGACCTGCTTGAAATACCTCATCCCCATCAGCGCCTTCCTGCTGCTGGGGGCCTGCTTGTATCCGCTCCTTTGGAACACGTTCGCGCCGGGGACGCTGCAGCTTCGCAGCCCGCCGGGCGTTCCGGGAGCGCCGCCGCCCCCTTCGGGTGGCCTGCCGCTCACCCAGGCGGAGCCGGGGTCGGCTGTACTCGCTGACCGCCGCTAACCTGGATCGTCACCCTGACTCGCGGGATCGACTGAAGGTTGCACCATGGACTTGGCTGAATTCTTGTTCTGGACGGTGGGGGCGCTGACCTGTCTGTCGGCAGTCATGGTGGCTGCCGCGCAGAGCATCGTCCGGGCCGCCGTCTGGCTGCTCTTCACGTTGGCCGGCGTCTCGGGTCTCTACTTCCTCCTCGGGGCCGACTTCCTCGGGGCGGTGCAGCTTATCGTCTACGTGGGCGGCATCTTGATTTTGGTCATTTTCGGCGTGATGTTGACGGCCCAGGGGCCGCTCACGAGCATCAAGACGCCGGCCGGCGAATGGGCCATCTCGCTGGTCGTGGGCTTCCTCATGCTCGGACTCTTGGTCGCCTGCATCTTGGCGACCTCGTTCGATACTTTCAAGCCCACCACGATCATCGACGATCCGGCCCGGGCTCGCACGGCCACCGACCTGGGGCTGGTGCTCGTCGGCGTGAAGGACTCCCAAGTGCAGGGGCCGGCCGATCTGAACCAGGTGCCAGGCCGACAGCGGGAGGGGATCACCTATGTGTTCCCGTTCGAGATTCTGTCGGTCCACCTGGTCGTGGTGTTGATCGGGGCGGCCTACCTGGCCCGAGCCAAGCGGCGGCGAAAGGAGCAGGCATGAACATCGGCCTGACCCACTACCTGATTCTCGGGGCCGTGCTCTTTGTGACCGGGCTGGTCTGCATGGCGAGCAAGCGCAACGCCATCGGCGTGCTCATGGGCGTCGAGCTGGTGCTGAACGCGGCCAACATCAACTTCCTGGCCTTTGCCCGCTACAACCAGACGTTCGCGATCGAAGGGATGGTCTTCACGCTGTTCGTGATCGTGATGGCGGCGGCCGAGGCGGCGATCGCCCTGGCCATCGTGCTCAATTTTTACAACAACCACGTGTCGGTCGACGTCGACGCGGCGGAGGAGTTGCGAGGCTAACCGTCCGGGCCGGCCGCGCGGGGCGCGGCGGGTCGGGGACTTGGACCAAGGCGCATGAGCAATCCGGGCTTTCTTTACGTCATTGCCACGCTGCTGCCGCTAGCGTCGTTCCTCCTGCTGTTTGCGGGTGGGAAGCGCTGGCCGGGGCGGGTCGGCGGGCTCATTGCCGTCGGCGGGATCGGCGGCGCCTTCGTGTGCAGCCTGATCGGGTTTCTGCTCTTCCTGGGCGCGATGCCGAAGCATGGCCACCACGACGACCATGCCAAGGGTGCCGCGGTGCAGGCGACGACCCCGGCCGCGGGGAGCGGAACTCAGCCCACAGCCACGAAGCCGGCCGAGCCTGGCAAAGAAGAGGCCGCCGCGACCAAGCCAGCCGAGGCGGCGCACGGGCACGGCCATGCTCACGCCCATGCCGACGACCACGATCACGATTCCTTCGCCTGGAAGGGGTCGCTGAGCTGGGTAGCCCTGACGGGCTTCGGCAGCGACGACGGCGGGCTGGACATTCGGCTCGGTTACTACATCGACTCGCTCGGGGCCATCATGTTTCTGATGGTCACCTTCATTGCGTCGCTGATCCACATCTTCGCCCTGGGCTATATGAGCGAAGAGCTGCAGCCGACCGTGGAGGACCATCAGGCCCACGTGACGCGCAAGGGACGCTTCCCGCGCTTCTTCATGTGGTTCAGCCTCTTCTGTTTCTCGATGCTCAACCTGGTCCTGGCCGACAACCTGTTCCAGGTCTTCGTGAGTTGGGAACTGGTGGGTGTCTGCTCCTTCGGACTGATCGGGTTCTACTACGAACGGCAGTCGGCCACCAACGCGGCCAACAAGGCCTTCATCACCAACCGCGTCGGCGACGCCGGCTTCATCATCGGACTGCTCATCCTCTGGACGCAGTGCGGCACCTTGACCTTCCACACGACCACCGAGACGGTCACGACGCGGAGTGGCCGCCAGGTGGAGAAGGTCAAGCAACTGGGCATCTTCGATGCCCTGCGCGCCCCCGAACATGACACGCACAAGGACCCCATCAAGGAACACGGCCAGTTCGTCCGAGTCCGGCACATCACCGAGGATGATGATCATCTCCTGCAAATGAACCCGGCCGGCGATCATGTCGTCATCTGGGACAAGGCGACGCTGAACGGCCACTTCCACGGACCGGACGAGAAGGGACGTTTCGAAGCTTACCTTTCCGATCGGGACGGCGGGCATGGCCATGGCATGAAGACCATGCCCTACTGGATGCTCGTCCTGGCCGGGGTGGGCATCTTCCTCGGCTGCGTGGGCAAGTCGGCCCAGTTCCCGCTCCAGGTCTGGCTCCCGGACGCCATGGAAGGACCCACGCCGGTCTCGGCTCTGGTCCACTCGGCGACGATGGTCGCGGCCGGGGTTTATCTCGTGGGCCGGGTCTACCCGCTCTTCGCTCCCGAAGTGCTGCTCACGATCGCCTACGTGGGCGCGATCACGGCCTTCATCGCCGCCACCATCGCCATCGTCCAGACGGACATCAAAAAGGTGCTCGCCTACTCGACCGTCAGCCAGCTCGGCTTCATGATGCTCGGATTGGGAGTGGGCGGCTGGGTCTATGGCCTGTTCCACCTGCTGACGCATGCGTTTTTCAAGGCTCTCCTGTTCCTGGGTTCGGGCAGCGTCATCCATGGCTGCCACCATGAGCAGGAAATGACGAAGATGGGCGGCCTGCATGCCAAGATGCGCACCACCAGCCTGACGATGCTGGTGGGCGTGCTGGCGATCTGCGGAACGCCGCTCTTCTCCGGCTGGTATTCGAAGGACGGCATCATCGTGGCCGCCCTCAGCTTCGCCTCGCTCAATCCCGAACATATGGCCCTGTTCCTCTTGCCTCTGATCGGGGCGGGCATCACGGCCTTTTACATGTTCCGACTCTGGTTCGTGACCTTCACGCCGCGCGATGAGCATGTCTATGAGCATGCTCATGAATCGCCACGGGTGATGACGGTGCCGCTCATCATCCTGGCGGTGTGCAGCGTGGTGGTGGCCTGGGGGCCGCGTCCCTGGGACGTGCAGGGCAGCGCCCTCGAGCACTTCGTGCACCACAGCCAGCCGGAGAGCCTCAAGGTCGATACGGGCATCAACTTGAATACGGCCGTGCTGCAGGCGGAGCCGGACTCGGCTCGGGCCGAGAACGTGATCGCCAACACCTTCGCCCGGGATAGTTGGCTGCACCCGCTCACGGTGAAGCTGGGCTGGGGCCCGCACGATCTGGCGGGCCTACTCGCGCTGGTGGTGGCGGGTCTGGGCGTGCTCCTCTCCTTCGCCGTCTACTACTGGCGGGTGTTCGACCCGCAGGAGACGCGCGAGCGGTTCCCCTGGGCTTACGACCTGTTCCAGAACAAGTGGCACTTTGACGCCCTGTACAGTGCTCTCTTGGTGCGGCCCACACTGGTGGTGGGTTACTGGTGCAAGGCATTCGACCAGAAAGTGATCGATGGCCTGATTCATGGCCTGGCTCACCTGACCGTCCTGGTTTCGCGCTTCGACGGCAAGGTGGACAATGGGCTGGTGGACGGGCTGGTGAACCTTACCGGCCGGGTCGTGTTTGGCGTGGGCGACTGGCTCAAGGGCGCCCAAACGGGTTTGATCCGCAACTATGTCCTGTTCATGGCCGTCGCGGCCGTGGGCATTTTTGCCGTGGTCTCCTACGTGCTGGCGATGGCGGGATAGTTACTCATGCTGCTTGCCCAATCTAGCTCACTCGTGACGATGGAAATCGACGGGCTGATCATGTCCGGCCTGATCTTCGTGCCGGCCCTGTTCGCCGTGCTCCTCTTGCTCATTCCCAAGGGCAAGGACGAGGCGATGCGCTGGTTGACGCTCACCGGCACGGTGGTGACGTTCATCCTGTCGCTGATGCTGTTTGTCGATTTTCTGAACATGCACCAGTACCATCAGGCCCGGGAGGCGGACAGTTTCCTGGGAGCCCGAGCCGACGCCGCCATGCGGGCGGCTGCCGCCAATGAGCCGGCCCAGAGCCGCGACCTCATTTGCCGCATCCCCTGGATCGACCGGTTCGGCATCGAGTATTTCCTCGGCGTCGACGGTCTGAGCATGTCCTTGATCTTGCTCACGACGTTGCTCGCCGTCCTGTCTTTCATCGTCAGTTGGAAGATCGAGAAGGCGGTGCGCGGCTATTGCATGCTCTACCTCTTGCTCCAGACGGGCATCCTGGGGACGTTCCTGGCGCTCGACTTCTTCCTTTTCTACATCTTCTGGGAGCTCATGCTCCTGCCGATGTACTTCCTGATCGGCATCTGGGGTGGGGCGCGGCGCGAATACGCGGCGATCAAGTTCTTCCTCTACACGCTGCTCGGGTCGATCCTGATCCTCATCGCGCTCCTAGTCTTCTACTTCACCGATCTGAAGCCGCTCCAGAGCCATTTCCAAGCGGAGTTGGAAGCGGCCAAGGCCGGGGGCGACGCGGCCCTCATCGCCGCCGCTCAGCGGGAAGTGGACACCTTCGCCGGGCTCCGAGCCGTGCGCGAGGGCAAGGAAAAGATCAACACGTTCGACCTGGTGATTCTGGCCAAGGCGGGCCAGGCGGCGGCCAAGGCGGAGGCCGATCATCGCCGCGCGACCAACGCTCACACGGCGAAGCCCACGCCCGAGACCCAGGCCGCGCTTGAGAAGGCCGCCAAGAACCGCGAGCGACTGGCGGACATTCTGCCCCCGCGGCTGCAGGTGATCTGTTTCGTGCTGCTGTTCATCGGCTTTGCCATCAAAGTGCCGATGTTCCCCTTCCATACCTGGTTGCCCGACGCCCACGTCGAGGCCCCCACGCCCATTTCGATGATCCTAGCTGGCATCCTGCTGAAGCTGGGCGGCTACGGCATCCTGCGCATCTGCTATCCGGTCTGCCCCTGGGGCGGCTATGAGCTGGCCTGGCTGGTCGGACTGTTCGGCGTCATCAGCATCGTCTATGGCGCCTTTGCCGCCATGGCCCAGACCGACTTCAAGAAGCTGGTGGCCTACAGTTCGGTCAGCCACATGGGCTACGTGATCATGGGCATCGCCATCTGGATGGCACCGGAAAATGCTCGCTACTGGGCCTGGGGCATGAATGGCGCGGTCTATCAGATGCTGGCCCATGGTGTGACCTCGGCTGGCATGTTCTTCATGGTGGGTGTGATCTACGATCGGGCCCATCACCGCGATCTGAATCGCTTCGGCGGCCTGGCCAATGCCATGCCCGTCTACAGCGGACTGGCCGCGATCATCTTCTTCGGGGCCATGGGGCTGCCGGGCCTGTGCGGGTTTGTCGGCGAAGTGTTCACGGTGCTCGGGACCTGGAGCTTCACGCCCCCCGACATGGCCTGGATGGGCAAGGTCTATGCCGTGCTCGCGGCCGCCACAGTCGTGCTGACCGCCGCCTACATCCTCTGGACTGTCCAGCGTGTCTTCCTCGGCAGCAACGAAGCCTACATGAGCTTCCCGGACCTGGATCGGCGCGAGCTGTTCATCGCCGGCGTGCTGGTGTTCCTCACCGTGCTGCTGGGCGTCTGGCCTTCGCTTGTCTTCGACTGGCTGGAGCCGTGCGTGACCGGTCTCGTTCGGACTCTGTCAGCCTTGACTCCGTAACTTTCCACCGCCTTGAACAGTTGGGTCCATGAATCAACATTTCCTCACCGGCGAGTCGGTCACGCAACTCACCCAGAGCCTGGGTGGGAGCCTGGCCGTCTTCGCTCCCGAGCTCGTTCTGGCCGGCGGGATCGTGCTGCTGCTCCTCCTGCGGATGTTGAGTGCCTTTAACCGCCTGCATCTGGGTTACGTGGCTCTCGGCATCGGCGCGGTGGCCCTGTGGCTCTCCTGGACGCAGTGGCAGCCGTTCCTCATGGCCGACAACAGCGTACAGCAGTCGGCGTTTGGCGGCATGCTCGTATTCGACGGTCTGACCGCCTTCATTCGCTTGTTCCTCATGGCTGGGCTGGTGCTCCTGGTCTGGCTTACGCTCATGACGGGCATCCCCGACCGCGAAGATTCGGCCGACTTTTATGTGCTGCTCCTGGGGGCCGTGGTCGGCATGAACTTGATGGCCTCCGCCAATCACCTGCTTATGGTCTTCATCTCGATCGAGATGGCGAGTCTGCCCAGCTACGGCCTGGTGGGATTTCTCAAGGGACGCCGGCAGAGTTCCGAGGCGGCCCTCAAGTACGTCGTCTACGGCGGGGCGGCGGCGGGCGTCATGCTCTATGGCATGAGCTTCCTGGTCGGCCGTTGCGGCTCCGGCTACCTCCCCGACGTGGCTCTCAGCTTCCAGGCTCTGCTGCGCGACGGCGGCTTCGATCCGCTGCTGCTCGTCTCCATCCTGATGATCCTGATCGGGCTGGCCTTCAAGCTCTCGGCCGTGCCCTTCCACTTCTGGTGCCCGGACGTGTTCGAAGGGGCGGCAGCCGAGGTCGGTGCCTTCCTGTCCGTGGCGTCGAAGGGGGCAGCGGTGGCTCTCACTGGCCGCTTCTGCCTGACCCTGGTGGCGGGCACGCCGGCCGACCCCGTGGCCAATGCCGAACTTTGGAACTCAGCCAGTCACTACTTCGGTCCGGCACTAGCTTTCTTCGCCGCCGTCACCGCGACGTTCGGCAACCTGGCCGCCTACACGCAGACTAACCTCAAGCGGCTGCTGGCCTACTCCACCATCGCCCATGCCGGCATTCTGATCATGGGCATTGCTGCCCTGACGGCCGATGGGCTGTCGGCCGCACTGCTCTATCTGGTCGTTTACCTGTTCGGCAACTTCGGGGCCTTCGCCGTGGTCGCCCTGCTGCGGAACGCTTATGGCACCGAAGACCTGGCCGACTACAGCGGCATGGTGCGGCGGGCGCCGTTCTTGACTGTGGCCATGGCGATCTTCCTGCTCAGCCTCGTCGGTCTGCCGCCGCTCATGGGCTACGTGGCCAAATTTGAGATCTTCGCCGAGCTGTACCAAGCGGGCTACAACCTGAATCGACCTCACTTGATTTACCTGCTGATCGTCGGCCTCTTCAACACCGTGATCAGCCTCTTTTACTACGTGAAGGTCCTGAAGGTGATGATCATCGAGCCGCTGCCGGAAGGGGCCGCGGTCCAGCCCATCGCCCCCCTGGCCAACATCTATGTCGGGATCTTGGCCTTTGTGACCGCGTTCGGCCTCCGGGTGTGGGACCCGCTGATGGAGCATGGGGCCAAGCGGGCCACGGCTCCGATGCGCTTCGTGGCCGAACAGGTGCCGGCCGCGGGGCCCAGATAGGATGACGTTCATGCAGACGGCGAGTCTCGCCCAACTCTACCGGCTTCTGGAGCGCGAGCAGTCGACGCTCCTGCACTACCTGTCCGGCGCCTGGCCCTGGTCGAGCCAGACCGAGCGGACTATGGTCGATCAGGTGCAGGCCATCGCCGACGCCGAGCAAGCGGCCCTCCAGCGGCTGGCCCCCCACCTGCGCCGGCAGCGGATCGTGCCGCCGGGTGCCCGCTTCCCCATGGACTTCTCGCACCTACACTACATCGCTCTGAGTCATCTCCTGCCCGAGCTGGTGAAAGAGAGCAGCGACTTGCTGGCAGAACTGGAAACGGCGACGGCCAGCGATGCCGATCTGGCTGAGCTAACGGGTTCCTTCCTGGAACTTAAGCGCGGCAACCTGGCCAAGCTGCAAGCGCTGATCGAGGCCCATGCGGGCTCCAAGTCGCTGTCGACCCGGCGTTAGGAAACGCCATGCCCCCCG
This sequence comes from uncultured bacterium, assembly GCA_937858435.1. Classification (GTDB taxonomy): domain Bacteria; phylum Planctomycetota; class Planctomycetia; order Gemmatales; family HRBIN36; genus CALLZJ01. The sequence continues at coordinate 7,971 of CALLZJ010000212.1, read as the reverse complement.
TGCTGGTGGATACCCACGCCCACCTCGACGATCCCCGCTTCGATGCGGACCGGGCCGCGGTGCTGGCTCGAGCCCGGGCCGCCGGGGTTGAACAGGTCCTCTGCATCGCGACCACGGCGGCCACGAGCCAGCGCTGCGTCGAGCTGGCTCAGACCCATCCCACCCTCTGGGCCACCGTCGGCATCCAGCCCAATCATGTTGCTGAAGTCGCTGTCGGCGACTGGGATGAAGTCGTCCGGCTAGCTTCGGCGCCGCGGGTTGTGGCGCTCGGCGAGACGGGGCTGGATCGCCACTGGGACTTCACTCCCTTTCCTGCCCAGGAGGACTACTTTGTCCGCCATCTGGAGTTGGGTCGAGAGCGTGGGATCCCCGTCGTCATCCACAGTCGCAAGGCCGGGCCCGACGTGGTGCGGGTGCTGAGGCGGGAATGGGCCACGGCGGCCGGCACCGGCGTCATGCACTCCTTCACCGAGGATGAGGCAACCCTCGCCGCCTGCCTGGAGCTGGGCCTCTACATCTCGTTTGCGGGGATGCTGACCTACAAGAAGTCCGAAGAGCTTCGGCTCCTCGCCCGCAGCGTGCCACTCGAACGCTTGCTCGTGGAGACCGATAGCCCGTATCTAGTGCCCGATCCGAGTCGAGGCCGGCAGAAGCGCAACGAACCGGCGGAGACGATCCATACCGCAGCTTGCCTGGCGGCCGTGCAGGGGATCACTCTCGAAGAACTGGCCCAGGTGACAACGGCAAACGCTCGGCGGCTGTTCGGGCTGCCCTCCGAGTTCACGGCATAAAAAACGCCTCGGGACCATAGCGGTGCCGAGGCGTGGCGGGAATGTGAGCGGAAGAAGGGTCTACTTCTTCTTGGTGTCCTTGGTCTCAGCCGCGGCCGGAGCGGCAGCAGCATCGCCTTCCGCCTTGGCCTTCTTGACCTTCTTGATCACGAGCTTGACGACGCGGACCTTGGGCAGGCCGAACGGGCTTCGCCCATCTTGCCAGCGTTCCTGGTCCTTCAGCACCTTGATGCGCTCTTCGCGGGTCAGCACGCTCCGCTGACGGGCCAGCGAGGCACGACGTTTTAGACTCTTGTCGATGGACATGACAACCAACCCCAAAGACGAGCCTGGCGGCCCGAGTTTTCGTGAACGGAAATCATAGCGACCCAACCACCACCCGGCAAGGGCGGACGGGTGAGGACCTGGCCATGAAACATCCGCCCCAACCACCCGTCATGGCGGCGGCGTGCTCGCCGTCCCCGCCGACCGGGGCCGAGTAGCCCAGGCGGCCGCGTAGAGCCCGGCCACGATGAGCAGGAGGGCCTTGATGCCGGTGACAAAGGTCAGCGACTGGAGCAGCCCGCCGATCAAGGCTCCGAACAGATTGGCCCCAAGGGCCACGTCCTTTCCCGTGAAGGTGGCGAACGAGCGGATGAAGACGATCCCGCTGAAGAGCATGGGCAAGCTGGTGAGGAGCCCGACGATGGCTGCCCGAGCCAGGTAGGGCAGCCCCCCGAACCAGGCCAGGTCCACGAAGTAGAGCCCCACCGCCGAGCCGATCAGTCCGACGTAGGCCAGCCCGAGCGGCAGCCGGGGCCAAGTCGCCGCGATCAGGTTGGCCACCAGGATGATGATCATGATGCTGGCAATGATGACCGCATTGACGTCCCAAGTGTTGCCCAGCACGACGGCCGCCTTGCTGATGTTCTGCACCTCCAGCAACAGGAATGCCGCGCCGAGGAAGAAGAAATGCAGATGGCCCACGCGCCAGGTCGCCAGCGCCGCCCGGCTGCCCAGGAGCAGGTTGCCCACGCCGAACAGGACGACGAGCAGCACCGCCAGCAGGAAGTAGAGAGGTGGGACGTGGGCCGTTTCGAGGTAGATGTAAGGCCAGTCGTCCGTAGTGGTGCGGGTCGTGCCGGGCAGCTCGATCGGATAGTCTCGGCGCAGGCCGTCCAGGAAGGCCTGCAAGCGCGGCTGTGCCTCGATCCGGGCGCGCACGCCGTCGAGGTCCCCCACGACGAAGAAGAAGCCGCCATAGCCGTAGGCGGACACGGGAACCCGCACGACCAGCGGCTCCTGGTTGTAAAGCTCCTTGAGGCTGGTGTTGATGCGGTCGGCGATGAAGGGCTTTTGGGCCTCGAAGCTCAAGACCACCACGCCGCCTGGATTGAGGAGCCGCTTGGCCTGGGCCAGGCTTTCCTCGGTGTAGACGTAATGATCGAGCCGGGCGTTGGTCATCGCCGTCGTTGTGTGGGAGTCGAGCAAGCCGAAGACGATCAGATCGAACCGCTGGTCGGTGTTCATGAAGAAGGCCCGGGCATCGTCGTTGACGACCGTGACCTTGGGCGACTGATAGGGCTGCTCGGGGTGATGCTCCTTGCCGAGGCGGATGATGGCGGGATCGATCTCGACGGCCGTGATCGCTTCCGCCGCAGGGGGCCCCGGCAGGCGGCCCGCCACGTCGTTGCCGCCCCCCGAGCCCACGATAAGCATGCGCCCGGGCTTGGGCTGCAGCAGCGTCGGCAGGTCGTACTGCGATAACCCAGTCAAGGCGGGGTCATACCAACTCTGCAGCTTGGTCGTCGCCTCCGGCCGCAAGTCCAGCAGTGCCATGTAGGGACAATTGTTGACGTAGAGCGTGTGCATGACGTGGTCGCCTTCCGGCAGCGTCCGCGTCTCCTTAATCAGGAAGAGCTTCTGGTAGGGCGACCACCAGCAGCCGATGGGCGTCTCGGTGACGTTCTTCGGCGTGGACGTGCGGGTGTCGGGAAAGGCCGAGGCCAAGTGGGAAACCGCGACGATGCCCGCGAGCAAGCCCAGGTGCAAGAGCCAGGGGCGTTCGAGGTAGCACAAAGCGATGACAGCGAAGACGGCACACCAGATGAGCGGTGTCGTCGAGACGGCACAGAGCAGGACGTAGAGCAAGATGCCGACCAGGCTGCCGGCAATGTTGGCCGAGTAGGCCAGGATCGGCCGCGGGTGGTTGTCGAGGGCTCGACCCAGGATGCGCCCGACCGGCACGAAAGTGATCCAGATCAAGAGCATCAAGGCGAAGCCTTGCACGAGGGCAAAGGCGACGGCGAGCCCCTTGAAGAGAGAACTTTCGGTCGTGCTGTAGTCCCAGATGAGGTGGATCAAACTCAGACGCGGCGTGATCATGGCGAACTCGAGCCGTACCCAGGGCACCGACAGGATCGCTATCAGGGCGGCGAGGGGCAGCAGCACCATGCGAAAGTGGGCTGGCTTGTGGCAGGTCCAGCAGCCCATGCCCAGACCGAGGAAGCAGACGACCAGGATGGTGTTCTGCAAGTAGGCGAAGATGCGGATCTCGGTCCCGATCCAGCGGATGAGCATCAGCTCCGTGAACAGACCCAGGACGCTGATGAGGAACAGATTGAGGGTCAGCGACTTGGGACCCGGCAGAGGAGCGGGGGCATCGGCAATCATGCGCGGGCTCTCAAGGGCAACGGGACACGGGGCACGGATGTGCAACGAGGGTGCGGTCAGACCGTCTTGACCGTGGGCCGGGGACGGCTGAGCAGGGCGGCCACGTACAGCCCGGCGACGATGAGGAGCAGTGCTTTCACGCCCACCAGGAAGGTCAGGGACTGGAGCAACCCGCCGACCAGGGCACCGAACAGGTTCGCGCCCAGGGCCGCGTCCTTGCTCGGCTCCGGAGCGAAGGACTTGATGAAGACGATGCCGCTGAACAGCATGGGCAAGCAGGTTAGACCGCCCACCACCGCGGCGCGCGGAAAGTAGGACAGGTCGGCGAAGACCGACAGATCGACGAAGTAGAGCCCCAGGCACGATCCCACCAGACAGGCATAAGTGGCCGACAAGGGCACGCCCGGCCACACCGTTACCAGCCAGTTCGCCAGCAGAATGATCACCATGATGCTCGCGATGATGACCGCGCTCACTTCCCAGGTGCAGCCCAATGCCAAGGCCGCCTTGCTGATGTTCTGCACCTCCAGGAGCATGAACGCCGCCCCCAGGAAGAAGAAATGCCAGTGTCGCACGCGCCAGTCGCTGAAAAGTCCCGGCAACTGGAAACGCTTGAGGCCGTACCAGAACAAGAGCAGCATCAGGGCGCCCATCAACAGGAAGATGGACGGAATGCGCGCATCCTCCAGGTACACGTAGGGCCAGTCGTCGGTGGTCACGGGCGTCGTGCCGGGAAAGTTCAAGGGGAAGCGCTGCTGGCACTCCTTGATCAGGTCGGCCAGCCGGGGCTGGGCGGCCAGGGCGGAGGCGATCTGAGCCGTGTCGCCCACCACGAAGATGACGCCGCCCCGCCCGTAGGACGAATAGGGGAAGCGGAATGCCAGCGGGTCGTGGCCAAAGACCTCCCGCAACTGCTGGTTCATGCGGTCGCCGATGAAGTCGCGCTCGACGTAGAAGCTGAGCACGATCAGCCCACCGGGCGCCAGCAGGCTCTTGGCCCGTTCCAGGCTTTCCCGCGTGTAGACGTAATGGTCCAGCCGGGCGTTGGTCATCGCCGCCGTGGTGTGGGAGTCGAGCAACCCGAAGATAATCAGGTCGAACGACTCGCGGGCATTGGCGAAGTAGGCCCGGGCATCGTCGTTGACGACCTCGACCGCCGGGGCGTCGTAGGGCCGTTCCGGATGGTATTGCTTGCCCATGCGGATGATGAAGGGATCGATCTCCACGGCCACGACCCGCTTGGCTCCGTGGCGCAGGGCGCCAGCGACGTCGTTGCCGCTGCCCGCGCCCACGATCATGCAGCGTGCGGGGGCCGGCTTCAGCAAGAGGGGCACGTCGTACTGCGTCAGGTCACGCAGCTTCGGGCCGTAACGATGCGGGAACTGCTCATAGTGGGCCGTGCGGGCATCGTGGATGGTCTGATAGGTCGAGTTGTTCACTTCCAGGTCGAGATACTCGTAGGGTCCCTCCGGGTAGTGCACGGTATATTTCTTGAGGTAGAGCTTCTGGTAAGGCGACCAGACGAGTTCCACTTTCTCCGCGGTCACCGGGTGCTCTTCATGATGGGACTTGGGCACGGTATCGGGGTAGAGGCTCGAAAGGCTGGACAGACCGGTCGCGGCCAGCAGCACGAGCGCCGCCAGCCAGCGCCGATCAGACAGATAGGGCAGGAACAGCAGCAGCACCACGATGCACCAGGCATAAGGCTGTAGACCCAGGGCACTCATGAGGACGAAGCCCAGGATGCCGACGAGACTGCCCGCGATGTTCCAGGAATAGGCGACGATTGGCCGCGGGTGCTCGTCGAGGAGCCGACCCAGGATGCGCCCCAGCGGTACGAAGATCTCCCACACCAGCACCAGCATGACGAGCGTCAGCACCACGCCCAGACAGATGGTCGAGAGGTTCTGCACGAGCGAATCGCCTTGCCCACTCGCTTCCCAGATCTGATAGTCGTTGAGGCGGCTGAGCATCGGCGTGACCTGAGCCAGGAACTGCCGCAGGAAGGGGACGGTGAGCAGCGCGGTCAAGGCGGCGTAGGCCAGGATGCTCGTCGACGTCGAGATGCGCTGCCGCGACGTCCAGGCGCCCATGCCCAGGCCGAGAAAGCAGACGACCAGAATGGTGTTCTGCAGGTAGGCGAAGATGCGGATTTCGGTGCCGATCCAGCGGATGAGCATCAACTCGACAAACAGCCCCAGGACGCTGACGAGGAACAGATTGAGGGTCAGCGACTTGGGGCCGGGCAGAGGCGCGGCAACCAAGGGTGCAGTGGCGGTCATGCGGGTTTCCCGGGGTGGATGCAAAGACGGCCGGCCAGGGTTCGGCACGGCCGCCACAGCATCTTAGCTCATGACATGAGCCTAGGGAAAACAAAACAATCGGCGGGCCTGGCCAAGGGCGCCATTGCCCCTGGCGAACGACCTAAGTTCGGTCCCCGTTGCCAGACCCGAGGCGTGGGCTAGACGTGGTGCGGGTTGAGCTTGTTGGGATCGATGCCCCATTTCTTGAGGCACTCTTTGAGCCGGGCCGCCAGCTTGGCGTCTTTCCGTGCCAGCGGCGCGACTGCCGCCAGGGCCACGTGCTCGGCATCGACCTCGAAGAAACGCCGCAACGCCTCCCGGCTTTCAGACCGTCCGAAGCCGTCCGTGCCCAGGGGATAGAGGCCGGCCGGCGTCCAGCGGGCCACCTGCTCGGCATGGACTTTCATGTAATCGCTCACCGCAATCACGGGGAAGGGCTCGTCGCGGAGCATCTGGGTCAGGTAGGGCACGCGGGGTGCGTCCAAGGGATGGAGCAGGTTGTGCCGCTCCACGTCGAGGGCCTCGCGCCGCAGTTGCACGTAGCTGGTCACGCTCCAGACGTCGGCCCCGATCTCAAACTCCTCGGCCAAGAGCTTCTGAGCCCGCAGCGCTTCGAGCATGAGCACGCCGGAACCGAAGAGATGAACCCGATGCCGCGCCTTGGCCACGGGGCTGGGCCGGAACTTGTAGAGCCCCTTGATCAGTTGGTCCGCCACCCCTTCGGGCATGGGCGGCATCTCGTAGTTCTGGTTGTAGAGCGTGATGTAATAGAAGAGGTCTTCCCCCTGCTGGTACATGCGCTTGAGGCCGTCGGCGATGATGTGGGCGACCTCGTAGGCGAAGGCGGGGTCGTAGGACATGCAGGTCGGCACGGTGCTGGCGAAGAGGTGGCTGTGTCCGTCCTCGTGCTGCAGCCCCTCGCCATTGAGCGTGGTCCGGCCGGCGGTCGCCCCGAGCAGGAAGCCCCGGCCTCGGCAGTCGGCATTGGCCCAGATCAGGTCGGCCACCCGCTGGAAGCCGAACATCGAGTAGAAGATGAAGAAGGGGATCGTGTTCACGCCATGCGCGGCATAGGCCGTCCCCGCCGCCGTGAACGAACAGAGCGAGCCAGCTTCGTTGATCCCTTCTTGCAGAATCTGCCCGTCCTTGGACTCGCGGTAGTACATCAGGATGTTCGAGTCGACCGGGTCGTAAAGCTGGCCCTTGTGGGCGTAGATGCCGCACTGGCGGAACAGCGCTTCCATGCCGAACGTCCGGGCCTCGTCGGGAACGATCGGCACGATCAGCTTACCGATCTCGGGGTCCTTGAGGAGCCGGCCCAGGAGCTGGATGAAGACCATAGTCGTGGAGGCCTGGCGTTCGCCGCTGCCCTTCTTGAAGTCGGCGAAGGGCTCAAGCTGAAACTCACCGATGGGCCCGACCTGTGAACGCCGTCCCGGCACCGAGCCGCCCAAGGCCCGCCGCCGGTCGAGCAGGTACTTCACTTCTGGGCTGGATGGCCCCGGATGGAAGAAGGGCGTCGATTCCAGGTCCGCGTCCGAGATCGGAATGTCGTAGCGGTCGCGCAGTTCGCGTAGGCCTTCCAGCTCGGGAGCCTTCTTCTGGTGGGCGGTGTTGCGGCCCTCGATGCCGACGCCGAGCCCATACCCCTTGATCGTGCGGGCCAGGATGACGGTCGGCCCGTCCTGGTGTTTGACGGCGGCGTCGAAGGCCGAGTAAACCTTGATCGGATCGTGGCCGCCCGGCTTCAGCCGCTTGACCTGGGCGTCGGTGAGATGGGCGAAGAGCTGTTCGAGTTCCGGCCGATCGTTGCAGATGTGCTGGCGGATGAAGGCGCCATCCTCGACGATGTACTTCTGGTACCAGCCGTCCACGACCTCGCCCATCCGGCGGACCAGGTGGCCATCGGTGTCGGCCGCCAGGAGCGGATCCCAGTCGCTGCCCCAGATGACTTTGATGACGTTCCAGCCGGCGCCACGGAAGGCGGCTTCGAGTTCCTGGATGATTTGGCCATTGCCCCGGACCGGTCCGTCGAGCCGCTGCAGGTTGCAGTTAACGACCCAGGTCAAGTTGCTCAGACCCTCCCGAGTGGCCAGCGTGATGGCCCCCAGGCTCTCGGGCTCGTCGCACTCGCCGTCGCCCAGGAACGCCCAGACGCGCTTGCTCTCGGTGTTCGCCAGCCCCCGGTCTTGCAGGTAGCGGTTGAAGCGGGCCTGGTAGATCGA
>CALLZJ010000211.1 GCA_937858435.1 uncultured bacterium | reverse complement strand
CCTGCCGGGCCCGCTTCCGTGCCTGTTCGAGGATGCTGTGGCGGTAACGGAGCAGATTGCGGGCCAGGCGTGGGGCGGTGTAGGTCAGGAAAGGCATCATGTACATTTCCATGTCCCAGAAGTAATGCCCATCGTAGGTCTGCCCCGTGAGCCCCTTGGCGGGCACGCCGGCGAAGTCGGCCCGTCCCACGGCCTGAATGAGCTGGAAGAGATTCCAGCGCAGGCACTGCTGAGCCCGCGGATGCGCCCCCTCGACCTGCACGTCGCTCCGGGCCCAGAACTCGTCCAGGTAAGCCCGCTGATCGGCGGCCAGCAACTCGAAGCCGTGCAGCACCACCCGATCCAGCGTTCGCTCGGCCCGAATGCGCAGCTCCTCCGCTTTGTCGGTTCGGGATGAGTGATAAGTGATGAACTTGACCAACGTGACCGGCTTCTCTGGTTCGGCATCGATCTGGAACACTACCTGTCCCGTGCCGTCGGTGCAGGAACTCTTGGCCGAGACCGGGCAGTCGGTGTCGATGACATGGTCCACGCCGCAGGCGAGGGCCATGCCGCTATGATGGGTCCGGTAGGTGAAAAGCAGCCGGCGCTCGTGGGCCTCGGCACTGAGGGTTTCGAGCACGGGCGACGCGAAGGGGCGGGCCAGGCGCGGATCGTCCTCGTGGATTTGGCTCGACGGGTGGATCGCCACTTCGGAGCTGATCACCAGGGCCACCTTGGCATTGCGGGCCGTGACCCGAAAGAAGATCGCGGCCACGTGCTTCTCGTGGAAGGAGACGAGGCGGCGCGACTCGATGAGCACCTGCCGACCGGCCGGCGTCTCCCACAGCACCGTCCGGTCGAGGGTGCCGGCCCGCAGATCCAGGGCCCGCTCATATTCCAGAATGTGGCTGCTGCCGAGATCGAGGGGCTCGTCGTCCACGTAGAGCTTGATGATTTTGGCATCGGGCACGTTGACGATGGTCTGACCCGTCTCGGCAAAGCCGTACGCCTTCTCGCCGTAGGGGATCGTCCAGGCCTCGTAGAAGCCGTTGACGAACGTGCCATGTTGGTGGACGGGCGAACCCTCCTCGAACGCACCGCGCATGCCCAGGTAGCCGTTGGCCGTCGAGAAGACGGTCTCGGATTGGGCGAGGAACTTCGGCGCACAACGCTTTTCAACCCAGCGCCAGTCGTCGATCGGAAAGAGGAACTCTTCGGGCAAAACGGGGCGGTGCTTGATCATGATGCGGGGTTCCTCTTTGCAGACTAGCCGGACGATGCGGGGATCAACTCAGTGAGATTGGCCACGACGACGTCGGCGCCGTGGTCCAGGAGGGCCGCGGCCGAGTCGCCGTGCTGCACGCCGACGACCAGGCCGAAGCCGCCGGCCTTGCCAGCCTGGACGCCGACCAGGGCGTCCTCGACAACGACCGCACGGGCCGGTTCGACCTCGAGCCAGTCGGCGGCCTTCAGAAACGTATCGGGAGCGGGTTTGCCCGGCAGCCCAAGTTCCTCAGCCACCTGCCCTTCGACCACCACTTCGAAGCGCTCGGCAATCTGGACGGCGGCCAGGATGGCCCGGCAGTTCTTACTCGAGGAGACGACGGCAGTCCGCAGTCCTTGAGATAAGACCCAGTCGACGAAGGGCAGCGCTCCCGGAAACAGTTCCACCTTGCCGGCCGCGATCGCCTCTTGCACGAGCACGTTCTTGCGATTGCCCAGGCTGAGGATCGAGTCCGCCTTTGGAGGATCGGCGGGACTTCCCTCGGGCAGCACGATGCGGCGCGAAGCCAGGAAGGCCCGAACGCCCTCGAAGCGCGGACGGCCGTCCACGTAAGCGAAGTAGTCGGTAGCGAGGTCGAAGGGCTGAAAGGGCTCCCCCGTCGCAGCGCTGTGGCGGCGCAGGAAGGAGTCGAACATCTCTTTCCAACTGGCGGCGTGCACCTTGGCCGTGGCGGTGAGCACGCCGTCGAGATCAAAAAGCACGGCATCGAAGCGATCGGGCGTGATCAGACCAGGTGCGTTCATGGATCGACCTCCTTCTAGCAACCCTGCGAGTGTACCGCTGCTTCTCTCTCATGACAACCAAACTGGCCCACCACACAGGTTGTCTCTCGGCGCTGGCCGGCCGTGTCGCCGCGGCGGGGCCGAATCCGCGCGCCGGCTCTTGACAGTGCTCCGGGCGGCTGTTATCCATATGTTCACATGTCCGGGGATGCCTTCCCTTCTGCGGTCGTGGCGTTTCGATCCACCGGCGCCAGGGCGTGCCGGCCGCTGCGATCCCATCCCCTCGCTGAGGAGCTGCGCGATGAAGAAGGTCTTGGCCTCATTGATGCTGGCGATGGCGGCGACTTGGCTGTTGAGCCCGCTCGCGGCCCAGCCACCCATGCCGCGACCCGGTCCCGAACAGGAACGCTTGATCAATCACTGGCAGGGCAACTGGGACTGCACCATGAACATGATGGGCACGGAGGGCAAGGGCTCCGCCGTGTGTCGGCCGATCATGGGCGGCTTCTTCTGTCAGATGGAGTTCAAGGGCGAATTCATGGGGACACGCTTCGACGGCCGCTCGGTCATGGGCTACTGTCCGGCCCGCAAGTGCTACCAGTCTACTTGGATCGACTCGATGAGCCCGAGCTTGACCATCATGAATGGCAAGTACACCGACGACAAGACCTACGTCGAGGAAGGCGAAGGGCCGAACATGGAAGGCAAGCTGGAGAAGATGAAGTCGGTCACGACCTTCGTCGACGCCGACACGATCGAGATGAACATGTACAAGATCGAGGGCGAGAAGGAAGAGAAGACGATGACGCTGGTCTTCAAGCGGAAGAAGTAGCTGGCCCGCCCTGAACCAGCGCTTGCCGCCACGCCCCACGCTCCGCCGTGGGGCGTGAGCTTTTCCTACCCTCGGGGTGCGACTTGAGGTGAACTACCCGAGTTTCCGGGAAAGGTTCCTCTTACCCCTGCCCTTGCCGTTGCTGCCGCTTCCCTCGTTTGCTTCGCCAGATTCGTTAATCCCAACCAGCGCCCTTGGCCGATTCCAATCACGAGTCGTGTCTGCGCCAGTCCTCTGGTCTGGCCCTGGGCGCGGTCCTGGTCGAGGGTGCGAAAAATGCGTGTGCGCCATGTTCTGCTGATCGTTGGCCTGGCCCTCATGAGCCAGGGCTGCGGCCTAACGGCTTCCATCACGCGCAATCTCTTCATTGATCCGTTGCATTTCGATCGTTACACCGACGGCATGGCCCGCCACATTCGGGACGGCCGCCTGGCCGACGACGCCTGGGCCGAAGCCTCGAACATCGGCGGCCCGTACAGCAAGCACTATGCCCGTGGCTTCCGCGAAGGCTTCATCGACTTTCTCAACGATGGCGGCCATGTGAGCCTGGGCGATGTTCCGCTCGTGCCGCCGCGCAGCTACTGGCGTGTCTTCTATCAGTCGCCCGAAGGCAATCTGGCGATCCGGGACTGGTATGACGGCTGGCGTCACGGCGTGGCCATGGCCAGACAGAGCGGTTACCGCGACCTGACCGTTCTGCCGACGACGGTGCCGGTGCTCGACGATGGAGGCAAGGACGGTGTGTCGCGTGAGCCGCGTCGGCCTGAGCCGCCCGCGCCGCTGCCTCAACCCAAGGAAGAGCCGACGGTGCCGCCGGTCGTGGAGCCCGAAATGCCGACGCGGCCGCCGGTGGCCGATCCGCCCAAGCCGAGCGACACGCCCACTCGGCCGCCGGTCATCGATCCGCCCAAGCCGACCGACGTGCCGCCCCGGCCACCCGTGAGCGATCCACCGCGGCCGCCCGTGGGTACGCCGCCCCGGCCGCCGGTGACCGACCCGCCGAAGCCCAGCGACGTACCGCCGCGGCCGCCGGTGAGCGATCCGCCCAAGCCGCCCACTGAAGACGAGCTGCGCACCCTGATCGGCCCCGAGCCGCGCTAGCCAATCGCGCTCTCGGCACCTGGTTCAGTCCTTTGATCGGAGTGATGCCATGTTCGCGGCCCGCCCCTTTGCCAATTTTGGACCACGCTCCGCGACCCGTGCGCGGCGTGGCGGCGCCGGCCTGGTCTGGGGCCTGCTGCTGCTCGCGCCCATGCTCGGCGGCTGTGCCTCATTGTCCAATCCCGTGGCTCACGGCATCCCGGTCTGCCGGCTGCCCGAGCAGTTCAAGGGCAAGCCGCGTGCCGATCAGATCACACTCCCACTCAACCTGCTCGAGAAGCCGCGCGAAGAGGCGTTCCGCATCCGCCGCGGCGCCATCTTGGGCGTGTTCATCGAAGGCGTTTTAGGCGAGCCGAAGCAGCCGGTGCCCGTGCAGATCGACGCCAGTGGCGGCCGACTGCCGCCCTCGCTCGGCTATCCGGTCGTGGTCCGCGAGGACGGTCGCATCTCCTTGCCTTACACCAAGCCGATCGATGTGGACGGTCTCACCGTGGCGGAGGCGGAGGATAAGATCCGCCGCGTCTTGATCGAGGAAGAGAAGATCATCACGGACAAGAACCGCGTGATCGTCACCCTCCAGCGCGAGAACCACAATCGCGTGACCGTGATTCGGCAAGACGCCGGCGGGGTCACCTTCGGACAGGGGCTCACGAACACCAAGCGCGGTACCGGCTTCCCGCTCGAGTTGCCGGAAAGCGAAAGCGACGTCCTCACGGCCTTGACGCGCACCGGCGGCATGCCCGGCATCGATGCCCGCAACGAAGTCTACATCCTCCGCGGCCTCAAGCCCGGCGAAAAGCCCGTGGACCCGACGGTCATGCCCGACTTCCGCAAGATTCTCGGCGACCCCACGGGCAAGCTCGCCGAAGAACTCGGCGTCAACGTGACCCGCATCCCGCTTCGCCTCCGGCCGGGCGATGCGATCCCCTTCACGCGTGCCGACATCGCGCTCAACAACGGCGACATCGTCTTCATCGAAACCCGCGAAGCCGAGGTGTTCTACGTGGGCGGCATCCTGCCTCCGGGCGAATACCCCATCCCGCAGTACTACGACCTCGACGTGATCACCGCCATCGCCCTGGTCCGCGGCCCGCTCTTCAACGGTGCCTTGGGCGGCAACAACTTCACCGGCCAGTTCATCTCGGCGGGTATCGGCCAGCCGTCGCCCACGAACCTGACCGTCATCCGCCGCATCCAGGGAGCAGGTGAGATTCGCATCCGCGTCGACCTGGCCAAGGCCGCACGCGATCCGCGGGAACGCATTATCGTCTTGCCGGGCGACACACTCATCCTGCAGGAAACCTTTGGCGAAGCGGTGGCCCGCTACTTCACGAGCCAGTTCACGGTCGGCTACTTCTCCAACATCCTGAACTCGTCAACTTCCAACATCGCCTTCAGCGGTCGGACGCCGTAAGGCGGCTGGGATAGACGCCAGAATCGCCCGAGCCCGGCCTTCCCAGGGGAAGTCGGGCTCGCGGCTTTGGGGGGTGGGCGATCGGCCGATCGCTTCGTTGTTCGGGGGGCGAGCGCGGCCGGCAGGCTGGATCAACTCGCGGGAGCGGTTCCTCCGACTCGGCACCAAACCGCCTTGAGGTAGCGGCCTTCGCGGACATGAGCCAGGAACGGGTGGTCCGGCGCCGCCCCGCTGAGCTGGAGAACTTGCAGCGTCCGCCCGGCCTGCCAGGCTGCCCGCCGGAGCGATTCGAGGAAGTCGTCCTCGCTGACCAGTCCCGTGCAGGAGCAGGTCAGGAAGAGGCCGCCGTCACGCACCACCTGTAGGGCCAGCTTGTTCATGTCGAAGTAGCGTTTGAGCGCCAGGGGGACCTCCTCGCGGTCCCGGGTCTGCTTGGCGGGGTCGAGGACGACCACGTCGAAGGACTGGCCATTGGCCACGGCATCTCGCAGCCAGGGGAACAGGTCGGACTGAACCCAACGGATGCGGGCCTGGTTCAGGTTGCCGTTCTGCTTGGCCAGTTCGAGCACCTGCTCATCCACATCCAGGCCGATGACCTCGGCCGCCCCACGAGCCTTGGCATGGACGGCAAATCCGCCCGAATTGCAGCAGAGATCGAGGACGCGCTTGCCGACGCTGAGTTCGCCCAGCCGCTGGCGATTGTCGCGCTGGTCGGCAAAGAAGCCAGTCTTATGCCCCTGGCCCGGGGCCACGCGAAAGCGCAGGCCGTGTTCTGTGATAATCGTGGGCTCGGGCGGAGCGGGCGGCCGGCAGTCGAAGGACTCCTGCTTCTGCACGTGTTCCTCGGCGAAGCCATAGCACTGGCTGCCGGGGAAGAGGTCGAGCAGTGTCTCTGTGATCAGGTTCCGCTGCCGCCACATCCCGGCCGCGAAGTACTCCAGCACGAGCACCGGGCCGAAGCGGTCGACGACCAGACCTGAAAGCTCATCGCCTTCACTGTGGACCAGGCGAAAGGCGTTGCTGACGTCTTCCAGGCGGAGTAACTCGCGGCGCAGACGCACGGCCCGTTCCAAGCGTCGGCGAAAGAAGGCAGCGTCGACGGCTTCTTCGGGCCGGGTCGTTAGGACCCGCAGACTGATGCGCGAGTGGCCGTTGTAGAAGCCGCGTCCGACCCATAGGCCGGCACGGTCGTGAATGTCCACGACGGAGCCGGGCGGCAAGCGCGTCGACGGCCGCTCGACCATCTTCTGGAAGATCCAGGGATGGGCGGAGCGGCGTTCGATCTTAAGCTTTACGACGGGGAGCGGCGCGGCGTCGGCTGCCGGGCGTGCCTCCGCCCCGGCCGTGGACGCGGGCGGCGGGTCTGCCGCCGCGTCTAATCCACGCGCCGTTTCCACAGTTCAATCTCATCGAAGACGGAAACGGGATGCACGCGCTTGGGCTCAAGCGACGTGTGGATGGCATGGTGGCGGTCCAGTTGCCAGAGCGGCACGATCAGCATCCGCTTCCAGACGTGGTCATGTACCTCGTGGCAGCGGCGGCGCAGGAACTCGAAGTCCCGGCGGCTCTGGATGAGGCGGAACAGCCGTTCCAACTCGGAGTCACCACGGTAACCGATGATGTTCTGTCCCGCCGGGCTGATACTGCGGGGATCGAAGAGCGGCCACAGGGAGAGCGACTCGTCGGGGAAGTCGAAGTGCCAATAGACCAGGTCGAAGGTCGGGCTGTCGCTGAGGAAGTCGGCGACGATCTGGGCGGTGGGCATGCCTTCGACGTTGATCCGCAGGCCGGCGTGGGTTTCGAGGGCCTTCTGCATGGCGACGCAGACGCGGCCGGCCTGTTCATCCTCGACCGCATGGCGGAGCGTCAGCGTGCCGGAGAAGCCCGAGGCCTGGGCCCGCTGCCGGGCTTGCTGCGGGTTGAAGAAGGTGACCCGGGTGGGCACAAGGTCGGGGTTGTAGGCCCAACTATCCAGTGGGTAGGGACCGGTCAGCACCTGGTGCTGCCGCTTGGCCCGACCACGGTAAACCTCCTGAAGCAGATTCTCACGGTCCAGTGCCAGGCTGATGGCTTGCCGCAGGTCCTCGTTCTGAAGGGCGGGCTTGCGGTGATTCGGCGCCAGGAACCAGATCCGCGGATTGTTGAGCGAGTAGGTCGAACTGGACTCCGTCGACTCCGTCGGCGTGATGATGGCCGTTTGCGGCACGCCGGCCAGTTGTTCCTTCTCCGGCGTGGTCAGATCGAGCAGCATCTGCCAGCGGCCGGAGGCCAGGGCCTGCCGGGCGTCGGCAAAGTTCGAGTACTTGATGAACCGGATCTCGCTCAGAGCGGGCCCTTCCGGAGCATGCAGACGACGGTAGTTCGGATTGACCTGAAAGACGACTTCCTCGCCGGTGGCCGAGAGGAGCGTGAAGGGACCTGTGCCGAGCGGATTCTTACCGAAGGCTGGGTCGCGTGGCGACCGTTCCCGCGGCAAGCGCTGGGCGGGGACGATGTCGAAGCAGAGCAGCGTCAACGGATCGACCATCGCCCGCCGGAACGAGAAGCCCACGCGCCGAGCATCCAGCGCGCTCACCTGGAGCGGCTCGGTATCCGGGTTGTAAAGCAGCGTGCCGGGCTTGGTCGTCAACTCGATGCTGCGGAGGATGTCGTCGCTCGTCACGGGCTGGCCGTCGGACCACTTAAGGTCGGTGGGCACCACGAACTCCCAGTTGGCATCGACGCGCCGGGGCTCCTCACCCAGCGGGCCCATGAACCCGTTTCGGGAACTCGGCGCAGAGCGTGCCTGCAGCAGCGGCTCGAATACCAGCCGGACGGCAGCACGATCCATGTCGGTCACGGCCGTGGTCGGTGAAATCTGGTCGGGCAGGTTGCGCACGCCCACCACCAGCACCGGGTTGGACTTGTTCATCTCACGGATGAACTCGCGCAGTCCCCGAAGTTCCGGCCAGGCCTGGGCCGCCTCCTCCAGCGCCTTGAGGGCCTCGGTCCGCTGCCCGTCGGTCACGAGTCGGCGGCCGGTCTCGAAGCGTTCCCGAGCCCGCTCCATCATCCGGCGTTCGACCCGGTTGCCCGGCGTGGGGATGATGCTGTACTTCTGGCCGAGGCTCTTGTAGATCTTGTAGGCACCCAGGAAGTCCTCCCGATCCAGCAGGGCCATGGCATGGGCCAGGTAGAGCTCCTGGATCGGCGTCTTGAGGTCGGAGGGATGCTGGTTGTGCAAGCGGTCGGCGAGGGCGGCGCCGGCTTCCCATTCCTGATCGCCGGCCAAGGCACTGACCTGCGCGATGCGGAGCTGCAGCACTTCGCGGTTCAGTTCGGTTCCCAGTTCGTCCCAGCCATCCACCCGAATGCGGACACCGCGGGCCTTGTCATGGAACGAGGCCACCTCGGACATCACCATCTCGGCGACGCGGAGCATCTGGAACCGGCTCAAGGCCGGCGGGGTGCTCTTCTCCAAGCCGCTCGTGAGGAAGCGGCGCACGTCTGCCTGGGCCCGCAGTTCGTAGTGCGTCACGCCGACGATCTGATCCCGCTCGATGATGCCCTCGCGCTGGCCGTCGAGCGTCTTGTAGCGAAGGTTAAAGGGGGCTGCGGGGTTGTAGCGCCGGGGCAGCGGCTCGACAACGAGCTGGACATCACCCTGTGCCGACTTGACGGTGATGGTATCCGCCGGCCGGGCAAAGTCCTCGAGCAGCTTTTTGGCAGCCGGGTGCGGTGCGGTCTTGGACTCTTCCGTGAGGTTGAAGGGGCCGGGCCGCAGATCAATCTGCCCGCTGCCAGCCTTCACGGGCGGCGGAGGCACGCTGGCACCGGGGGCGGGAGTCGTCGGCCGCGTTGGCGGCGGCGGGGGCGGATCGTCCTCTTCCTCACGGGGCTTGGTGGGAGGCTGACTGCCCTGGGCGGTCACGGGGGGAGTGGTTACCCACGGACTAGCCAAGACCAAGCACAGAAGCACCACCAGCCAACGCCGCCACGCCCACGCCATGCCGCAATCTCCCACAAGAGGATCCCGTCTCGACTTCACCCCACACTACCAAGTTAACGCACCGTCAGCATCCGTTCCAGCGCCAAGCGCGCATTTATGGCCACGTCCGGCGGTACCACGATCCGATTGACCACCACGCCCTGGACTAGGTTCTCCAGCACCCAGCAGAGATGGGGCAGGTCGATGCGGTACATCGTGGCACACATGCAGACCATCGTGGACAGGAAATGGACGGTCTTGTCCGGATGCTCCGCCTTCAGGCGATTTACCAGGTGCAGCTCGGTGCCGATCGCCCATTCCGAGCCGGCCGGGGCCTCCCGTACCGTCCGCAGAATGTACTCCGTCGAGCCGACCAGGTCGGCCAGGTCGACCACTTCCATGGCACACTCGGGGTGGACGAGAATCTGGGCCGCCGGGTGGTGCTGACGGAAGAACTCGACGTGCTGGACCTTGAACATCTGATGGACGCTGCAGTGGCCCTTCCAGAGCAGAACGCGGGCCTGCCGTAGCTGCTCGGGGGTGGTGCCGCCCTGGGGCTGCAGGGGGTCCCAGAGCACCATCTCGTCGAGGGGGATGCCCATCTTCTTGGCCGTGTTGCGGCCGAGGTGCTGGTCGGGGAAGAAAAGCACTTTGGAACGCTGGGCGAAGGACCAGTCGAGGACCGCCCGGGCATTGCTGCTTGTGCAGACGATGCCGCCGCGCGCGCCGCAAAAGGCCTTCAGATTGGCCGCGGAGTTGATGTAGGTGACGGGCATGATATCCATGGTATCGAGCACCTCGCCCAGGTCCTCCCAGCAGGCCTCGACCTGGTCGATGTCGGCCATGTCGGCCATGCTGCAACCGGCGGCGAGGTCGGGGAGAACGACCTGCACCTCGGGACCGGTGAGGATGTCGGCGGTCTCCGCCATGAAGTGGACGCCGCAAAAGACGATGTAGCGACAGGCCTTGCTCTCGGCGGCCAGACTCGCCAGCCGATAGCTGTCGCCACGCAGGTCGGCAAAGGCAATCACTTCATCTTGCTGATAGTGATGGCCAAGGATGAGCAGCCGGTCGCCGAGTTGCTTCTTGGCGGCCCAGCAGCGGGCAGTCAACTCATCGTCCGACAGCCGGCGATAGGGCTCGAAAGACGGTGGCGCGGGTTGCCCCGGGGCGGGGGCATCGAGCACGGGCAGCGGCATGGGTGGACCCTCGGAGAAGGGCTTTCCACCCATTCTATGCCCGAGAGCGCGGGCAGAAGGGGAGATTGCCAGGAACCGGAGTACTGGGCCGGCCCTTGAGCGTCAGGTCCGATTCTGCCCGGGTTGCCAAAGGGTGTCGCTAGTGCCCCGGCCGTTCAGATACCGGGCCAGGACGAACAGCAAGTCGGACAGTCGGTTCACGTAGAGCAGAACTTGCTCGTTGAGGCGCGCACTTTTCATGAGATGGACGATCCGGCGTTCGGCCCGCCGGCACACCGTCCGGGCCAAATGGCACCAGGCAGCCGCGGTCGTGCCGCCCGGTAAGACGAAGCTAGTCAGCGGCTGCAAGCCCTCGTTCAAGCGGTCGATGGCCTGTTCCAGTCGAAGCACCTGGCCGGCCGTCACCCGCAGACGCTGCTGCGGCGTCTCGTCGACCGGCTGCGGCGTACACAGGTCCGCCCCCACGTCGAAGAGGTCGTTCTGGATCGACCGGATCAGGGCCTGCTCCTCCAGGTCGGGATGGAGGGCGACCAGCAGGCCGAGCACGGCATTGAGTTCATCGACCTCGCCGTAGGCTTCCACGCGGGGATCGTCCTTGCCGACCCGGACGCCGTCGCCCAGTGCAGTGGAGCCGTCGTCGCCGGTCTTGGTGTAGATGCGGGAGAGGTAGACCATCAGTCATCCTTGTCCTTCGAAGGTTGCAGGCGCAGGGTTCCCATCTTGACGTAATTGGTACGGGGCGTGGAGCCGAAGATGGGCCAGCGAAACTCGGCGACCATGAGGTCCGAAGCCTTCATGGCGCCCAGCACCTTCACGTCGCCGACGATGTTGCGGGAGGTGCCATGCCCTTTGATGATCTTGACATAGGTCCACTCGAAGGCGCCGCCGCGGAGGAGGGTGCCGGTCAGCGCCACCTGGTCCCGGCCGCCGTGGGTCGACAGCGTGCCTTCGAACTTCTTGCCGTCTCGGCCTGTGATCGTGAGAGTGGCGTCGGTAGTTTCGCGGCCCCGGCGGTCGGAAACGAGCAGTTGCTGGCCGACCCAGACGCGCTCCTCGGCGAAGGCTTCGTCGGCCCAGGCTTCGGGGGTCTTGCGGGCCGGCGCGGGGCGCGTCGCCCGGCTCGGGGTCGTGGGCTTGGGATCGTCGTCATCCGCGGCGGCACGGTCCGGCCAGGCGGTGGAAGACACGACGACCGCGAAGATAGCGGTAAGCACACCCAGAAGAGCACGGCGCGGCATGAGGTGGCCTCCCTGGAGCACCGAATCGCCCTCCATTCTAGCGAGGCGCCCAGCCGCCGACGTATGAAAAAGCCAGCGAGGCCGGACCACTGCAATGCCTTCCGCCGAGGCTGCAGCCCGAAACCGCAAACCTAACCGCGAATGATGATGCCGCTTCGCCCCAACTCCAGGAAGGAGTGAGTCCCGAATTCTTGGATGATGTCTGGAATGAGATGAGCCATCAGCGACTCCAGACCTTGGTTGCTAGTATTCCCCGTCGACAGGAGCAGCAGTTTCGCTGGGCGACCACGGAGCAAGTGGGAGTCAACAAAGTCGGCGTCCTTGGTGACCACCACTCGACCTTCCTGATCGGCCACATCAAGGATCTGCTCGTCAGTCGCTCGGTTCCCCCCCTAGGTCCAAAGTGTGAATTGCGTGGTGCCCCTGCGCCGTGAACCAAGACGTCATCCGCCGCGGTAGTTGGGCGTCGATCAAGAAGTACATCGCGCCACCGGTTCGAGCCTGCGCGATTGAGCGAGTCGGGCCGCATACGCTAGGACCGCAAGCAAGTCCTCGCGCTCCAGGTCCTCATAGTCGGCCAAGATGTCGTCCGCCGTCATGCCGGAACTGAGCAACTCCAGCAAGGTCTCGACTGGGTAGCGTAGCCCCCGGACGCACGGCTTGCCATGGCACACCGCAGGATCGATCGTGATTCGAGAGAGTAGAGTATCCATGTTGCAAATATACCAGAACTGAACGCGCAATACCCTGCCCCAAGGCCCCCTGCACATGAGCGGCCCGCTGGCACGGTCGTTCGAAGGTTTTGCGAATGGCAGAGCGCTTACCACCACCACCTAGGCACTGGGGGCCTCCGCGGACGTTCCGTCTGAACGGGCCGAACGCCGGCCTAGCAACGGGAAGCCGAGGTTCACCAGGACGAGCAAGGTCAGTGTGCCACCGAGCAGATAGAGCCACCAGGGCGTGGGCGTCTCCCACACGATGCCGAACGGTTCAGGCAGGCCGAACGCGGAAAGGGTAAACTCGGTTTCGGGCGGCTGGCCCTTCCACCAGGCTACTCGTCGGCACTGGCCAGCCAGGCAGTCACGGCAGCGTCGCTGGGCATGCGCCAGTCGCCGCGCGGCGACAGCGACACCGAGCCCACCTTCGGGCCGTCCGGCAGGCACGAACGCTTGAACTGGCTGGCGAAGAAGCGCTGGAGGAAGAGACGCAGCCACTGCCGGAGTTGCTGACCAGAGGGGCGCGCGTCGAACTCGGCCTGCTCGGCCAGGAACAGCATCTTGGCCGGCGGCGCCCCGTGCCGAATGAAGTGATAGAGGAAGAAATCGTGGACCTCGTACGGCCCAATGACCGCCTCGGTCGACTGGGGGTTGAGACCATCCGCCGTCGTCGGCAACAGCTCCGGGCTGATCTCGGTCGCGACCACGTCCAGCAGCGTCTCCCGGGGCGTCCCGCTGAACTCGTTGAGCGCGGCCCAGCGCACCAGGAACTTCACGAGCGTCTTTGGGATGCTCACGTTCGGGTTGTACATGCTCATGTGATCGCCGTTGTAGGTACACCAGCCGAGAGCCAGCTCGGACAGGTCGCCGGTTCCGATCACGAAGCCGCTGTTCATGAGCAATTGGGTGCGCATGCGGGCCTG
Source organism: uncultured bacterium (assembly GCA_937858435.1). Taxonomy (GTDB): domain Bacteria; phylum Planctomycetota; class Planctomycetia; order Gemmatales; family HRBIN36; genus CALLZJ01. The sequence goes on along the minus strand of CALLZJ010000211.1, from coordinate 6,728 downwards.
GACGTTCTCGAAGACGAGGTCCTGCCGGCGCTCGGCGGGCACGTGTCGCAGACGCTCCGTGAACTCGGCCACGTCCAGCCCCCGAGGATCGATGCCGAAGGGCTGGTGGCCGAGCAGTTGCAGCTCTTCCAGGCACAGGCCGCGGATGTCAGCCTCCCCGGCCCGCACTTCCAGAAGCTGCATCAGCTTCTGGGCGTTGGCCAGGGTCCGGTTGGTGGTGCCGAAGCCGGGCATGGTCCAGGCTTGGATTTGCGACCGAGGCCAACTCAGGGAGTCGACCGTTTTACAGGCCACGAGCAGGGCCAGCGTGGAATCGAGCCCACCCGAGATGCCGATGCTGAGCGTGGGCCTGCCGACTTGCAGCAGCCGTTGCCCCAGGGCGGCGACCTGGGCGGAGAAGATCTCCTCGCAGCGTTCCTTGAGTTGCTCCTCACCCTTGGGAACGAAGGGATGCGGGTCGATCCAGCGGCGAAGGGACTGGGAGCGCGGCTCGGGCTGGAGTTCGAAGCGGCACAGGCGAAAGTCGTCCAATTGGGGCTCGTAGTAGTTGGCATCGCCGAAGGTGCCCGTTCGCACTCGGTCGAGTTGCAAACGGCCCAGGTCGACGTCGGCCAGTTCGAGGATGTCGGCCCGTTGGAAGCGTGGGGCTTCGGCCAGGATGACACCGTTTTCGGCGATGAGGCAGTGGCCGCTAAAAACCAAGTCGGTCGAGGACTCGCTGACGCCGGCCGAGGAGTAGAGGTAGGCGGCCATGCAGCGGCCGGACTGATTGGCGACCAGTTGCCGGCGATAGGCTGCCTTGCCGATCACCTCGTTGCTGGCGGAGAGGTTGGCGAGCAATGTGGCCCCGCGGATCGCCTGATGGGAGCTGGGCGGAATGGGCGTCCAGAGGTCCTCGCAGATTTCGACGCCGAGCCGGCAGCCCTCCACGTCGTCGGCCACGAAGAGGAGATTGAGCCCGAACGGCACCGTCTGCCCGCACACCGTGACGGTGGTGGACCGGGCCTTGCGGGCCGGCGCGAACCAGCGATGCTCGTAGAACTCCCGATAGCTGGGCAGGAAGGCCTTGGGAACGACGCCGAGCACCCGGCCGCGGTGGATGACGGCCGCGGCGTTGTAAAGTTGATCGTCGACCATGAGCGGCACGCCGACAACGAACAGCCCCTGGTAGACCGCGGCAGCGGTGCGGGTGAGCCGATCCAGATGGTCAAGGGCGGCGTGGCGGAGCGTTTCCTGCTGGAAGAGATCGCCGCAGGTGTAGCTGGTCAGGAACAACTCGGGGAAGATGACGACGGCCGCCTCGGCTGCCTCGGCCCGCTCGAGGGTGGCCAGCACCTGGTCGGCGTTGTGGCCCGGATCGGCGATGCGGCCCAGGGGCGCGGCCACGCCCACCCGCAAGAACCCGTGGCGGTAGAACGGCATGGACGACTCCCAGGCGTGCGATAGGCTCCCCACTCTATTCTAGCCCCGGGGCGAGCGGTCGCGATCACTGCTGACCCGCTCCCCATGGAAGAAACGCACCGATTGTCACGAATAAACGGGTGTGCGGGACTATGGAACCCGGTTCGGAGGCGCGCCCACTCTGGCGGTAGAGCCAGGGATGGGTTGAAGTAGATGGGCACTGCCACAACGAACCGAGGTTGCGCCCATGATCTTGCGTCTGCTTCGCGATGCTAGCCGGGCCTGGTCGAAGGATAATGCTTCGTTCCTGGGCGGGGCCGTGGCCTATCATGCCCTGTTCTCCATCGCACCGCTGCTTCTGATCGCGATCGCAATCGCCGGGCTGATCTTCGGCGAGGCCGCTAGTGAAAATGGGATCGTCCATGCCTTGGAGGAGTACATCGGCCACGAAGCCGCGATGGCGATTCAGCACCTGGTCGCGAGCATGCGCCAGCCTCGGCAATCGCTGTGGACCAGCGTGGTGGGAGGAGTCATCCTCATCATCACGGCCTGCAATTTCTTCCTGCAGCTTCAGACGGGTCTTTGCCAGGTCTGGGTGCTCCCGCCGATGCCGACTCCTCACTTTCTTTGGGGCTACCTGCGCGATTACCTGCTCGCCTTTCTGATGGTCTTGCTCAATGCATTCTTCTGGCTGGCGGTCTTGCTCGGCGGCTCGTTCCTGGGTCTAGCGGTGGAATGGCTGGGCGACCAGCTCCCCGCCGGCCCCGCGGTCTGGCGCGGACTGCAGCTCGGGATCAACTTCTGCCTCATGGTCATGATGCTCGTCATGACCTGGCGCTTCCTGTCCCACGGCCGGATTCCCTATCGCAAATTCTGGATCGGGGCGACGGTAAGCGTGGTGCTGTTCATGTCGGGACGTTATCTGTTCGGACTCTACCTGACCTACATGGGTCGACATCTGGTTTCGGTCTTTGGCGCGGCTAGTTCGCTGGTGATCTTCTTGGTGTTTGTCTACTATTCGGCCCAGATTCTGTTCTTTGGGGCGGCGATCGTGAAGGTGCAATTCCGCGGGGCGCCCCCGGCCTAGAGCGGTGCGGGCTGGCGAACCGCCAGGCGTTTGGCTCGGGTGGGGACTCAGGCTTGGATGATGTGCGAGGCCGAAGAGGCGGGCTTCTTGCGGAGGGCCGCCTGGCGTTCGGCGTCGGCGACGGCCTTGATGTCTTTTTCGATGGCTTCGGTAAGCGCCTTCATGAAGTCGGTGCAGCTCGGCCAGCGGTCGAGCCAGCGGCGGCTAAGCGCCTTGCCCACGATTTGCCGTTCGCTCTCGGGCAGAAGGCTGAGGTCGGGGCCACCTGCGGGGAAGGCGAGTTCCTTGGGAACCTCGTAGGGCAGCTTCCCGGTGCGGAGTTCGTAGTAGGAGACAGCGAGACCGAACTGGTCGGTCCGTTCGCCCGGCTTGCCCTCATAGAGTTCGGGGGCGGCGTAGGGTGGCGTGCCCATGATCACGTTGCGGCCCTGGCCCCAGGACTTGGGACCGCTGAGGCCGAAATCGACCACCTTCACGACCTTGCCCGAAAGGAGCAAGTTGCTGGGCTTCACGTCGCAGTGCTGCAGGCCCGTGGGGCTGAAGGTGCGGATGCCCGGCAGGCGCTGCACGGCCATAAAGTCGAGCCCGGCGGCGGCCTGTCCCAGCAGATTGCACAGCACCTGGGGCGGGATGTTGCTCTTGTAGTCCTGCCGATAAACGTAATGCAGATCGTGCAGGCTGCCGTCGGCCAGCTCCATGATGAGCACGATGGCGTTGGGGAGCGTGACGATGTTTTCGAGTTGGATCAGGTTGGGGTGCTTGAGGTCGCGCAGGGTGAGCAGCAGCTTGATCTCAGTCGCGACGCTACCCGGCGGCTGATGGCGGATGTCGAGAAACTTGAGGGCGAACTTGCGACCATCCGGGCTAGACCCTTCCCAGACGTCGCCGAAGCCGCCCTGTCCGAGCCGCTTCGTGAGACGATAACCTGGGCAGGCTTCCATCCCGATGGACAACATGCGACGACTCAAGCCCAGTTCGGACAAGACGACCACCGGCCGTGCCACTTCGGCCCACAAGACGGGTTAAAGTTGTGGCTGGCGAAGCGCACGAACTTCAGGGCGCGTGCGAGCCGAGCGCTTCCGGGGTAAGCATAACCCCAATAGTCGCAGAGGGCAAATCCGATTTTGCCGTATTCGCCGCCCAAACATGAGCATAACGTCACTTCGGTCCCCTAGCCGTGGGTGGGCTGGGGGCGGAAAGGGAGCGGCAACCGGGGCTGGCGGCGTCTATTCTTCGCCGGCAATCTCGACCACGATGGCCGACACGTTGTCGCGGGAGCCCATGTCCAACGAGAGCTGGCACAGGGCTTCCGAACAGGCCTGCATGTCGGTGTGGAGGGCGATTGCCTCGGCGATCTTCTCGTCGGGGACCACGCCTGTCACGCCGTCCGTGCAGAGCAGGAGCCGATCACCGGGCCGAATGAAGACCATCTTCACCTCGGGGCCGTCGCCGACTTCCTTGCTGCCGAGGTACTTCCACAAGACATTCTTGAACTTGTGTTCGCGGGCTTCCTCGACGGAGATGGTCTTGGCCTCGACGAGCGCCTGGGCCAAGGAGTGGTCGGTGGTGAGTTGTTCGATCTTGTCGTCTCGAATGAGATAGGCGCGGGAGTCGCCGATACCGGCCACGAACAGGGCGTCGTCGCGGAACGAGGGATGCCAGACGATGCCGACCACCGTCGTGCCCATGTTGCGGAAGTCGCTATCGAGCTGGCCCATCGAGATGATCTCCTCGTTGGCCTGCACGATGGACTTGCGAACGATGCGGCGGATATCGTCCGCACTCGTGGCCTCGGCGAGCTGGGCGGCGACTTCGCGGGGGATAATCTCGGTGGCCATCAGGCTGGCTTTTTCACCGGCCTGCTGTCCGCCCATGCCGTCCGCCACGATGCACATGGTCACGCCGTCTTGTTCGCGTACGGACACATTGTCTTCATTGTTCTCGCGGTAGTTTCCCAAGAGGCTGCATTTGCCAATGTTAAGCCGCACGGCCATCGGGCCACCTCGGTTCCTTGGAACCATGCCGTCGCAGAGGCGGGTGATCGCCTCCCTGGGCAGGGCGAACGACGAACTGCGGCGTCGACCTGCTCTGGACCTGTGCCCGAGAGCGCGGACGCGCCGCTCGAAGAATAGTTTAACCGGCACGGTGCCGGACGCAAGCAGGAAAAACGAACCAATCCTACCCTCTGTCGGACCTCGCCCTCCCGGGGCCAAGTCCGACTGGCCGGGCCTGGCTGGCCACTCTTGACCTCGCGCCGCGGCAACCGCGATAATGACGGTCAGCCCCGTCGGTGCCTACTCTCGAAAGCGAGGCCGCCGTGCCCGTGCAAATGGAACTGCGCCGCATCATCTCCAGCACGAGCGAAACGCAGGAGCAGCATTTCGTCATCCTCAAGGAGGTCGAGGGCGAACGCAGCTTTCCCATCGTTATCGGTCTGTTCGAGGTCACCAGCATCGAGCGGCGGATCAAAGGGCTGGCCTCGCAGCGGCCCTTGACCCACGATCTCCTGGCCGCCGTGATCGAGAACCTGGGCGGCGAACTCAGCGACATCTTCATCTCCGAACTGCGCGAGGGCACCTATTTTGCCCGACTCCGGATCAAGCGCGAAGGCGACCTGATCGAGATCGACAGCCGACCTAGCGACGCCTTGGCCCTGGCCGTGCAAACGCGCGTGCCCATCTACGTCGCCGAAGACGTTATTGAAGAAGCCTGCGGCGAGTCGCAGCCTTTCTAGCCTGAGGCACGGCACCCCGGCTGCCGTCGTCCTTACCCTGTGGTCGCCAGCCAGGAGCCGAGCACAGCGCCCGTGGAGCGCTGGTAGCGGATGCCGCGCTCGGTGGGGAAGCGAGCCAGTCCCTCGGCCCGCAAGCGTGGGGCATGGTCGCGCTCATAGACGGCGAAGGCAGCGGCCGAGGCGAAGTGGTAGCGGACCTCGAAGCGGCGCCGCGGGGCCGGCGTGTCGAGTTCAATTAGTTCCGCGTCCTGGGCTCCACTCGCTAGCACTTCCGCCAGATGCGGATCGCGAAGCCAGGCCAGCCACTCCTCGGCGACGGAAGCATCTTCGAACTCAACCGCCAGGGTGTAGGCGCAGGTCACGGCCATGGTCTCCTCCCGTTCCAACTGCGAGGCTCTGGCCTGTTGTAGCCCGCCACGCCATTTGATAGGATTGAAAGTCCGAAGTAACTCACCGGCTAGGACGGACCCCCGCCGTTTCCGTCGCTTTAAGGACACCCCTCTCGAGGTCTCCCCATGTGTCGTCGTCCGCCGTGCCATTGGTTGCTTGCGCTAGTTCCCTGCTGGTTCTCCGCAGCCGCCTCGGCCCAGCCCATCACCGCTCCGCCCGAATCGCCGGCCCGGCCCGCCGTGCAGAGCACGGCTCCCGCCCAGCAGCCTGTGGATGAAAACGTCGAGAAGGCCCGCGAGGCTTTCCGTAAGGGCAATGTCGATGAGGCCCTCAATCTGTTGAAGGAGGCGGTCAAGAAGAACGACACGCTCCCCCCTGCCAAGCTGATGTTTGCGCGCATGTGGGCGGAAGCCAACCAGCCGTCGATGGCTCGGCTGGCCCTTGAGCAGGCCGCCGCCGAGGAGCCGCACCATCCGGACATCTACATCCAGTTGGGCCAGATCGCACTGCGTGAATCCCGCCTTACCGATGCGCTTCTGCTCTTCCGCGAGGGGATCAACGTCCTGCAGCATGGTAAATGGACCAACGAGCAGCAGAACAACGTCAAGACGGCCTGTTACAGCGGCGTCGCCGCCGTGCATGAGGCTCGGGGACATTGGGCCGAGGCGCAGAAAGTCCTCGAATCGTCGCTGGAACTGAACCCGAAGATTGGCCAATTGCGGCAGCGGCTGGGTCGAGCCCTTTTTATGCTCGATCGGCGCGAGGATGCCGTCAAGGAGCTCGAAAAGGCTTGCCAGGACGATCCGAACTTGGAACCCGAGGGAGTCACGCTGGGCGCCCTTTTCAACCAGCGGGGCGAGATGCAGAAGGCGGAAGAGTTCTTCGCCTATGCCGTCAAGAAGTCGCCGCAGAACCTGAGGGCGCGGCTGGCCTTTGGCAATTGGCTCATGGAGCAGGACCGCTTCGACGATGCCGACCGGGAGGCCACGGCCGCGGCAGGCATCGATCCCAAGGCGATCGATGCCCGCATGCTCAAGGGCTTCGTGGCTCGGGGGCGCCCGGGCTACCCCCAGGGTTGGGAGATTCTCCGCGACCTTGCTCCCGAAATTCCCCCGG
>CALLZJ010000210.1 GCA_937858435.1 uncultured bacterium | reverse complement strand
TGCGGACGGAGAGCGATTGGCAGAAGGACCAGGAGCCGATCGCCATCAGCCCAGACGGCAGCGTGGCCACCTTCGAGGTCAGCGCCCGGCAGCCCTACCTCTACTTCAAGCCCTGCTTGCACGATGCCACGGGCTGCCACTGGGCCGTCGGCACGAATAACCTCTTGCTGATGAGCGAGCAGGATCGCCGGCCTTGCCTGCCCTACTTTCACAGTCCCGAGCAAGGCCGCTTCTCCAAGCTCATCGAGTTCCCCTCCAGCATCCTCGGGCGCACCCATCGGCTGCGGGTCTACCTGCCCCCGGGCTATGACGAGAACACGCTGGCCAGCTACCCCCTCGCCCTCATGCAGGATGGTCAAAATCTCTTCTTCCCCGATGAGGCCTTCATGGGCAGCGACTGGCAGGTCGACGACACCAGCCAGACCTTGCGGTCCATGCGGGCGGCCGAGGAGTTCATCATCATCGGCATCCACTCCGACGATCGGATGAAGGAGTACACCCAGCCTGGCTACGAGGCCTATGCCCGCTCGCTGGCCGAGGAGATCGTGCCCCAGGCCCAGCAGCGTCTGCGCATTCACGATGACCGCCGCGCCCGCACGGTCTGGGGCTCCTCGCTCGGCGGCGTGGTCTCCTTCTCCACCGTCTGGCAGCACGCCGACACGTTCGGTTCGGCCGTCTGCATGTCCAGCACCTTCTCCCACAAGGACGACCTGATCGAACGGGTTCTGACGGAGCCGCGGCGGCGCGTGGGCTTTTACCTCGACAGTGGCTGGCCGGGCGACAACTACGAAGTCACCATGGCCATGGCGACCGCACTCATCGCCCGCGGCTGGCGATACGGGCACGACCTGCTGCACTTGTGCTTCCCGCAGGCGGCCCACAACGAAGCGGCCTGGGGCGTACGGCTCCACCTGCCCATGCAGTTTCTCAACGGCTCGGTGGCACGGGCCTCGCGCGCCCTCTACCCCGTGCTCGGCGAGGAGCCCTTCTTGCCCAGTATGCTCGGCACAAGAAACAAGCGCCCATGAGCAAGCCATCTCACTTCGGCCTGAGCTACCCACTGGGAGCCACTCTCCGCGACGGCGGGGCCAACTTCAGCCTCTACTCGCGCACCGCCACTGGCGTTGAGCTCCTGTTCTTCAACCACGTCGAGGATGCCAGGCCCGCCCAGGTGGTCCAACTCGACCCGGCGGACAATCGCACCTACCACTATTGGCATTGCTTTGTCCCGGGTGTTCAAGCGGGGCTGCTTTATGGCTACCGCGTCTTGGGCCCCAATGAACCCAGCCAGGGACTACGCTTCGATGCCAGCAAGCTCCTGCTCGATCCCTACGGCAAGGGCGTGGTGGTCCCTGGGGGTTACAACCGCGAGGCCGCTACCGAGCCGGGCGACAACGCGGCCACGGCGATGAAGAGCGTGGTCGTGGATTCGTCGGCCTACGACTGGGAAGACGACGCTCCGCCCCACCATCCCTCGGCCCGCACCGTGATCTACGAAATGCACGTCCGCGCCTTCACCGCGAATCCCAACTCCGGCGTGAAGCAGCCGGGCACCTACGCGGGTCTGATCGAGAAGATTCCCTACCTCAAGGACCTGGGCGTGACGGCCGTTGAGTTGCTGCCCGTCTTCCAGTTCGATCGTCTCGCCTGCCCCAAGGGGCTCGTCAACTTCTGGGGCTATCAGCCCGTTTCCTTCTTCGCCCCGCACGCGGCCTACAGCTCCCGGACCAGCCCGCTGGGCCCGCTCGATGAGTTTCGCGACATGGTGAAGGCCCTGCACCGGGCGGGCATCGAGGTCATCCTGGACGTCGTTTTCAACCACACGGCCGAGGGAGAACACACCGGGCCCACGCTCTGTTTCCGCGGCATCGACAACCCGACTTACTACCAACTCGCCAGTGATCGCAGTCGTTATGCCGACTACACGGGATGCGGCAACACGCTGAACGCGAACCATCCCATCGTCCGCCGCATGATCGTGGACAGCCTCCGCTACTGGGTGCGGGAAATGCACGTGGACGGCTTCCGCTTCGATCTGGCGTCGATTCTGGCCCGCGATCCCGAGGGGCGGGTGCTCCCCAATCCGCCGGGGCTATGGGGCATCGAAACAGACCCGACTCTGGGGGGCGGGGAGCTGATGGCCGAAGCCTGGGACGCGGCCGGTCCTTACCAGGTGGGTAGCTTCGTGGGGGATAGTTGGAAGGAGTGGAACGGTCGTTTTCGCGACGACGTCCGCCGCTTCTTCCGCGGCGACCAGGGGGTGGTGCGGGCCTTCGCCGACCGGTTCCTCGGCAGCCCAGAAGTCTACGCCCACAAGGAACGCGAGCCCGAGCAGAGCGTCAACTTTGTCACCTGCCACGACGGCTTCACCCTGAACGACCTGGTTTCCTACGAACTCAAGCACAACGAGCGTAACGGCGAAGAGAACCGCGATGGCGCCAACGACAACTACAGTTGGAACTGCGGCATCGAGGGGCCGACCATCTTCCCGGCCATCGAGAGCCTGCGCAATCGCCAGGTGAGGAACATGCTCGCTGTCACGCTGCTCTCCGTCGGCGTACCGATGATCCTCATGGGCGACGAGGTGCGGCGGACCCAGCGGGGCAACAACAACGAGTACTGCCACGACGACGAGAACAGTTGGTTTGACTGGGACCAACTCAAGCAGCACGCGGACGTTCACCGTTTCGTCAAGCTCCTGATCGCCCGCCGGCTGCGGCGCGGCACCGGGCATGAACGGCAACGCCTCACCTTGAACCAGCTCATCGCCCGGGCGCAGAAGTCCTGGCACGGCGTTAAGCTCCATCAGCCGGACTGGAACGACTGGTCCCACAGCATCGCCTTCTCCACGCTGTTGCGGGAGGAAGGCTTACGCGTCCACTTGATCTGCAACGCCTACCAGGAGCCTCTGGAGTTCGAGCTGCCGCTGGCTGAGAACGGCATGCCCTTGCCCTGGCGGCGCTGGATCGACACGGGCCTGGAATCTCCCGGTGACATTGTGCCCTGGGAAGAAGCCCAGGCTGTCGGCACCGCCACGTATCGGGCCGAAGCGCGCTCGTTCGTCGTCCTCTATGCCAGGCCCTAGGTTGCGGGGCGTGGCGTTGCCTTCGGTGAAACTGAGCCTAAAGACCAGCACGAGATCCGAGGCCAGCCATGACCACGGCAATGACGGAGGCTCAGGCACGCCCTACCCCAGAGCCCGAGCAAATCGCTGCGTTCTTGGCAGCGGCGGGTCGACTGTTGCTGCTTTACAATGAATCAACGCGCGACATCGATCGTTCACTTCGTTCGGTCGCAGGGGCGCCCGGCAGCGCGGGGTGCCTGGTTTCGATCACCTACCGCTACGTCTCGGTAGCCTGGGGTAGTGCGCGCGCCACGTCAGCGCCGGTGGCCGAACTGCACTACAACATGGCCATTCTGGGTCAGGTCCATGAGCTGCTCCGGCAGGTCAAGCGTGGCACGCTGAGCATCGCCGCCGCCCAGGGACAGCTTGAACACGTTGAAGCTCACCATCCCCGCCACACCGATCCGGGCGGGGTCGTGACGCTCGGTC
>CALLZJ010000209.1 GCA_937858435.1 uncultured bacterium | reverse complement strand
AAAAACTATGTAAGAAAGGGGGCCCGGGGAGGGGGGGGCCGCGCCGGGGTTTTTCTTGGTTCATGGGCGGCCATTAGCAGCCCCCCCCCGCCGTTACGTGTGGCGAGGGCAGGCAAGATCGGGTCATCATGGTAACGGAGGAACTGCACATGGCCGTCCACGAAGAGGAAGTTGGCCCCGCCAGAGTGGAGGCTCCAGAAATGGTAGCGGCCGCAAGGGTCCCAAAGGGTAGTAGCCTTGAATGGCAACGGCCCCCTGAAGCAGTTCCCCGAAGGGTCATCGTGGCTGGAACCACGCGCGAAGACTAGCTCCGGCCCCAGATTGTTGTAACCCCACGTTGATTGATACCCGACCTGCCATATGTACCATTTCCCGGCCTGCAGCGTGTCTGGCGGCGGACGCTCGCCGACGAGCAAGGTCGTTGAGGTACCGTCCAGGGCGTCGGTGAGCCTCAAGCCGCGCTGTCCAAACATGCCGTTCGCATGGAGATACGCCCCCGCCACGCCGGCGAACGAGGTGTAGGCCGCCACGATGCCGTCGGCGTCGCGCATGGCCGCGGACATCCGCCCATCAGCCGGACAAGTGTAGAGCGGGATCACTGTGGCCAGTCCCGCGTGAGGCGGATTCCGCCATGCGAAAGCTCCGGAGGCTAGACCTTGAAGTGCCTGATTCCAAAGCGGTGCCCGCTCCACGTAGGGCAGTAAGTGGACCATCCAATGGAGGGCGATCCGCGGGTGCGTTAGGCTCTCAACGGTTAGTGGACCGGGAGGGCGCTCCAGGTATGGCAGACTCCCATAGTCAACGTCGAAGTGGTGAATCGCGATGCCGATCTGGCGAAGCCGGTTCTCGCAGCGGACGCGGTCGGCCATGGCCCGCACCCGCTGTATGGCCGGCAGCGACATCGTGATCAGCAGGCTAATGAGCCCAACGACCACCAGCAAGTCGGCCAATGAGAAGCCTGCCCTGGAAGCCCTGGTCATGGTGGAGTCCCCTCCTTGAGCTGTTCGAGCGCCACGCGCAGCGGCAGTTCAACCTCCTGGCCGCCGATCACGGCCCGCAGCTTTACGACCACTTCGGCCGGAGCCGACTCGTCAAGGCTGGTCGCCAGCGCCGCTGGATCACGCACGGCCACCTGAACTTCCCAGAGCCTCCCATTGAGAGCGGTCAGGGTTACATCCATGCCGGCCGGCGGCTCCCCCACCAAGGTGACCGATTCCAAGTCAGCCTCGTGCGCCTTGACGCGGGAGCGAACTTCCCAGCGCGGCCCCTGCGAGGTCCGGATCGGCAATGCGACGTAGGCCGGGCTAAGCTGAACCGGCTCATACCCTATCGCATGGACGGTCACCAAGCCACGGGGCTTGGCATCGCCCTCCAGAAAGAGCTTGAGTTCGGCCGTGTGCCCGCCGACGCGCTGTGCCCGGCCACGAACGCGGAGCCGGCCAATGATCGTGCCCACGCGCTCGCCCTCGCGGTAGAACGGCTGGTGCTCGGTGGAGACCAGCGTCGTTTGGACCCATTCGGCGTGGCTATTCTCCACCGTCGCTATCTGCCGGGGCTTCACCGCGCCATCCACGATGGTCACTTCGCGCTCCGCTTCCGCACCCACGCGCACCTGGCCGAAGGAGACATCGTCCGGCGTTATGAGGACGCTCGCTAACACCTTCTTAACCACCGCCTCAACGCGGCCGTTCGGCATGCTAGGGTCATTCGTCGCAAAGTCGATGACGTGGCGCAGCGCGGTCCCTGGAACCGCTCGTACTTCCAGGGCCACCATGAGTTCGACGGAGGCGCCGGCTGGAATCGTAATTTCTTCCGCCCGCGACCAGGCATCCTTGGCTTGGAGTTGAAATCCCAGGCACCCGCACGTGCTGCGAATACGGTTGATGATAAGCGGCGCGCCGCCGCCGTTCCTCACCTTGATGCTCTTCCTTTCGAGGCTCCAGAGTTCTGCTTCAGGCCAGACGACCTCGGTTGGCCCTTCGAAGCGGGGTTGACTCGGGTCTTGACCAAAGAGCCACCCGCCTTGCCGCGACAGGACGAAGCCCGCCATGCCCGCGGCCACCAGGAGGGCCAGCAGCGCGAAGCGTTTCATGGGGCCGACTCCCCCGCCGACCGGCGGCGCAGCCAGAGGCCGGCGACCAGCACGAGCGCGCCGACGACCGCCGCCGACAGCCAGAGCCAGAAACCCCAGTCGGTTGGCTCCACTGGCGAGGACGTACGAAGCCCCAAGCTGTCGGCGGACTTGACTTTATCTCCCGTCGGAATCATTACTCCCTGATCATTGACAAGGAATACTTCTTCGCGGAAGAAATCGGAAACGCGCGTGCCGGGTGGCGGGGAAAATGCGAAGGCACTTTCGGGCAACGGCTCTCCCACGCGGACATCCGAGAAGTGCCAAGTGTTCTTGTGTTTCCCTTTGGAGAAGCCGTGAACTTCCGACGGGAAGTACACTCCCAAAGCAACTTCGTCGAACCGAACCACTTCTCGACGCTCCCTAAAGTTTGCCCTTTCTGCTTCGAGCAAGTCCGGCGCTAGGTTATGGGCTCGAGAAAGCCGAACGCGAATGATCCATTCAAATCCCCGGCATTTTGAAAAATCCAGCTCGATGTGGTTTGCGCTTAAGCGAATCTGGGTGCGTTCAGGATCGACGTCAATGGCTTCGATCAGATTCAGGGCGGGACGCTGATCTGAGACAATAAACTTGAAGTTCGCCAAGAGTAGCGGCTCCCCGGGTATGATGCTCCTCGCGGTCAATATGATGCCGTCGCGCTGGCCTGGTCTGAGAGATTGCCAACGGCAAGTTCGATCGGGCAGCAAGACCCACTCCATCGTCCTGCCTTCAGGGTAGCTGAAGACCAAACGGCACCGAGGACCTTCAGACGCACACTTGGCCGTAAAAGTAGCAAACGGCCCATCCCCGGCGCCCGTAATAGTGCACGATAGGGGCTGAAGCTGCTCGTAGTTCCGTTCTAGAAGTGCGCGTAGTCGAAAAATGTCAAACTCCGGATCTTGAAACATCAGCCACATAGGCGCGAAAGACAGACATGCAATCCCGAACGCCCCGTACATCGCTTTACCTCGAGGAGCCCACTAGAAACCCACAATCGAGCGCAGGAACCATTGAAGATCTTCTGCTTGTGATGAGTTCGCTCCCCCGAAAGTGGGTAACTCAACGGGCTTCGAGGACTCACTCCCAACAATGGCTCGGTGGCTCTGGTGACGATTTTAAGGCCACATGGGTGAGCATTCCATCAGACTGACCACGCATGGATTCCCTCCCGATTGAGTTACGCCGGTGCAGTCCTTCCATGGGCCGATCCAACTCCTACAGCCTGCAGAGCCCGACACGCAGATTTTGCGATCGCCAGTCATATTGACGCACGTAGTCTCTTCGTCGATCACCCAATACCCGGGGCAGGCAGTGTCAGGGCCGCATTTCAGGATCATTGGATTAATCTGCCCCAGGGCGACACCAGCCGAGCCGGCCAAGAGGACGAGTCCGACCAACGCCACGACACTGGCAAAGCGCTTCATGATCTCACACCTCCACGGTGGT
>CALLZJ010000208.1 GCA_937858435.1 uncultured bacterium | reverse complement strand
GTGCGGCGGTCATTGTGGCTGCTGGGCCTGGTGCCCCTGTGGCAGCTGATCGCGGACCTGGCCGCGGCCGAACCGCTCGCCCGGCCGGCCGCGGTGGCCCGTCTCGCCGCCGCCGCCGAAGTCCGGCGGACCCTGGGCGTCAGCCCCGAGTACGATCAGGTCAACGTGGCCCGCATCAAGATCGCCGTGCTCGACTTCGGCTTCGACGGGCTCGACGGCAAGCGTCCCTACCTGCCCGCCAGCACCGTGCTTGTCGAACATTACGATGCCGACTTCGTCACCCGCAACGACCTAGGCGATCCCCGCTTCCAGCGGCCCTTCGTCGCCGGCAACCACCATGGCCGCCACATGGCCCAGATCGTCTGGGCGGTGACGGGCATGCAAGCCGACGGCCCGCAGTTCTACTTGCTCAACGCCAATGGGCCAACGCTCTTCCGCCGGGCCGTTCGCTATGCCATCGAGCAGCAGGTCGACGTGATCCTGTTTGCCGGCGTGTTCGAAGGCGGCGGCAACGGCGACGGCAAGGGCTTCATCAACCGCGTGGTCGGCGAGGCCGTCGCTGCGGGCATCATCTGGATCAACGCGGCGGGCAACTTCGGCGGCCGCACCTGGGAAGGCCCCGTCACGCTGGCCGCCGACGGCATGGTCCGCTTCGAAGGCGCTGCCAATCCGACCATGCTCCGCTTCCGCAATCGCCTGGATGAGAACACGGTCACCGTCACGCTGACCTGGAGCGACTATCGCGACTCCGAGGATGCCGGCACCGAGAAAGACCTCGACCTCTTCGTCTACAACTCGTTCGGTCGGCAGGTGGGCTCGGGCACGCTCCGGCAGATCGCCGGCCGCCTGACGGGCGAGGGCGAGTCGCGGAATCCCCGTGAGCGCGTCGTACTGAGCGACCTGCCTTCCGGGGAGTATTGGATTCGGGTCAAGGCCCAGACGCCAACCCTCTTCGGCACCACGGACCGGCTCCGCGTCCTGGTCTCGGCCGAGCGAAACGAAGCCGTCGACGCACTAACGGGCGCGCCCCTGTTGGCCGTGCCCTTCCACGACGCCAATCGCCGCGGCGAGCTCTATCCGCCGGCCGACCATCCGCTCGTCATCACCGTCGGCGACCTGGGGCCCAACTCCTCCGCGGGGGCCACTGCCGACCATCGCCGCAAACCCGACGTCGCCCTGTCCGACTCCCGGGCCACTTTCACGGACGGGCTGACCACGACAGGCGCGTCGAACGCGGCCGCCTACTTTGCGGGCATCGCCGTGCTCCTCAAGGCAGCCGACGAACGCCTCGCCACCCGCCACTTGCTCGCCCTGGGGCATCCCAGCGTGAACCCAAGCCCGGGTTCAGCCCGCACGGGTTCGACTAATCCGCCGACCCCGGTCACCACCCGGCTCACGCGGACTGGCGGCGTCGTCATCACGCCGAACAGTCCGAGTGCCGGCACCAGTACCGCCCGCCTATCGGGCTGGCGGACGCCCACCCGGCAGGAGTTGGCCGACCGCCTGACCGGCGAACCCGTGCCCACCCGTGTCCCTGCCAAGCCCGTGCCGCCGCCCCCCGAGCCCGGCCCGACCCGAGAGCTGCCACCCTAGTAGGGCCTGTCAGCAATCCGCGGTCAAATCGTGCCACCCGCTGACCGATAAAGATGATGTCCCGGGGCAGCGGTTGGGGGAATGCCATGCGACGGACCTTCGTTCTCATTTCCATCGCGTTGGTGACTGGTTGTCTGCAAACCCGTCAGACCTCCTCGCAGGGTGTGGTTAACGTGGCCGTCGGCGGTGGCATGGGTCAGGTCAGCAGCTACGCCCAGTCGCATGAGAGCTGCTGGACGGGCCCTTACTTCGGCCAGCCGAACCGGGTCCAACCCTAACCTGCCCCATTGAACGTAAGCCAGTTGGAAAGAAAGATTTGCGTTACAGTCATCCCAATCGTCGCCATCCGCTTGATTTTCCCATCCTTCCCAGTTAACATCTCCCCAACCGGCTGAGGGCGTCTCAGTGGCAGGGAGAAACCACGTATGGGACTGCACGGAGCAGGAGTCTCTTCGCCCGGGGGTGGTGAGCCCACAGGGGAGCACTACCGTCGCAGGGAGGCATGCCAGCCATGAGGAAGCCGGCCTCGAAGCGGACAGGCTCACGGAAGACACCGCCGCTGGCCGCAGCTCCCGCCGCCCGGAGTGTCAGCGTCGAGCGGGCGGCTCGGCTCTATCGCATGGTCCGCCTTCTCGCCGACGAGCCGCGGACGCGCCGGGCCGTCCTGCAGGCCCTGCGGATCGACGTCCGCACCTTCTATCGCGATCTGGAACTGCTCCGTGAATGCCAAGTCGATGTCGCCCTGGACGGCCGCAAGTATCGCCTGGTGACGCCACTGGCCACTGCCCGCCTCTCCTTGCCCTTCCCCGACCCGGGTCTGACCCTGGGCGAGGCCGAAATCCTGGCCAAGGGCCGGACCAAAATCCACAAGAAGATGCGGTCCTTGCTCAAGGCCATCCAGCCGAGCAGCCCGCGCGGCTCCTAAGGCAACAAGGCCCGGCGGGTGTCCGCCGAGCCTTGGGCTGTTGAACTCGCTACTCAGGTCGTTAGGACTTCGGGGGTGGCGGCCCCTTGTCGGCCGTTTCGACCGCCAGCACCTGGTAGCTCATGAAGCTGCGGAACTCGCGCTCCAGATCGTCCACCTTGCCCTGTGCGATTTCACCTGACTCGGGATCGCCGATGAGATCGAAGGCCCGGGCAAACGCCTGAGCGATCATCTGCGGGGTCAGTTCCATGTCCCGCGGCAACGTGGCGAGTTCCTCGCCGAAGCGCCGATACTGGTCGGGCCGCTTCCGCATGAGGAAGTAGGTGAGCGCCCAGGCTTCCGCCTGGGCCCGCACCTTCAGGAACGCCCGGCGATCCTCGGAAGCACGCTCGGCATCGCGGAAGTGCTCGTCGGTAATGATCTGCATGACCGACGACTTCTCAAGCACAATCGGCTCGGCGAGCAGGTCCGGCCACGACACCTTGCCCCCCGAACCCTCCGCCTCCCCCAGTTTGCGGGAGACCGGGAGCCGCGCCCAATGCGGACCGCCAATGCCCGACCACAGCGACGGCAGGTTGAGTTCGGTCGAACTCCGCGGCGTGCTGAAAAAGGCCGTCAGACCTTGGGCCACCGATTCGGGCACGTGCAGCTTGTGCGGCAGCCGACCCGAGGCAAAGGCGACCTGGAGCACGGCCTCGCGGGTCAGCGTGCAGATCTCGCCTTCCTCACGGGCAGACTGCAGGGCCAGGGCTAAGACCCGACCATAAGCGATGACCCCGGCCGACTTGTCCTGCACGGCCTTTGGAATCGCCTCGTTACGCAGCAGCTTCTCGAAGGTCAGGTTGTCGTTGCGCAGCTCCTTCTCGATGTCGGCGGCATGAGCCACCAGCTTCTTGAAGTGCTCATCGCGCCGCTCGGCCGACAGAATGATCACGTTTTCCAGCGGTGCGTAGAAGCCGTCCGAATGCAGCGGCAGACTGTCGAACACCTTGTGCAGTTGGTTGAACTTGTCTTCGGTCTCCGCGAGCACGGCCACGAGTTGCCGCTCCGGCATCGGCAGCGGCCGCCCCTGCATCGCCATCGTGTAGTAGTAGCCGTTGAAGACCTGCTCCAGCCGAGCGATGATCCGCTCGGCCAGCTTGTCGCGCCGGCTGGTATAGAGCAGGAGGTAATGGTTCTTGGTCATCGTGCGATAATTGTCGCCAATGACAGGCAGCTTCTTGAGCTGAGCGAGTTCGTCGGCCGCGGGCTGCAGCGGGTTCTTGAGCTGATCGCGCGTCCGCAGCAGGGCGTCGAGCCGTTCCTTGTCGGCACCGGAGAGGTTGGCATCGCGGGCCAACTCGTCGAGCAGCGTCTCGAACCGGGCCTGCATGTCGAAGCCGCTCCGCTCGCCGGCCGGCAGGTTCCAGTGCTGCAGCATCCAGTCCAGCACTTCGAAGGGCTCGCTCTTGCGCTTTTCGCGCATCACGGTCTCGAGCTGGGCATTGAGCGACGGAAAGCGGATGTGCTGAAAGTAGAAGAATTGGTCGATAGCATCGTCGGGCCGCATCGGCGTGGTCCCCCAGCGATGGGCTAGGACCGGACGCGACTGCTGCGTGCCGACCGTCACGTCAACCGCGGTGACGAACCAGAGAGGCTTCTTGGGCGTGCCATCGGGATTGGTGGCCGGGGCGTTCGCGCCGCCGCCGATCAGGCCGCTGTCGCCGCCGCTCGCGCTGCCACCACCGATCATGCCGCCACCGCCTCGGCCCCGGC
>CALLZJ010000207.1 GCA_937858435.1 uncultured bacterium | reverse complement strand
GGCTTGGGCGATGCCGCCGACCCGGCGAATCCGGTTGATCGAACGCAGATGGTGCTCGTGCCCCTCGTCGGCGGGCAAACCGTGGGCCATGTTGATGCCCAGGCTCGTGTTGTAAAAGGCCTGCTCAATGTCGTGCGTGGCCAGGGCATTGCCCGCGAAGAGCACGTCCAGGAAGCCGATGCGGATCAACTCGCAGATGTGATCCACGCCCCCCGTATGGACCAGGGCCGGCCCGAGGACGGCCAGAATCTTCTGCCGAGCTTCCTTGGTTCTCCGCATGGCGGCGGCGATCTCACGCACCGCCACGCCCTTGGGCTTTTCGCTGCTCACCGGGCTGGCCATGAACTCGAACAGGTTGTGCCGTTCCTGCGCCTGCCCTGCCAGTACGCGAATGCCCGTGTGTCCCATGACGACGGCATCGCCGCGCCTCACTTCGAGCATGGGCACGCACCGCGCTTGACGGCCTTGCAGATCGACGACCACTCCGCAGTCCATTTCAATTTCGCTGACGTCGATCCAGTCCCCCTGGAGGCGGACCTGAGTCGGATAATTGGTCGTGCTGTAGAAGCCCTCGGGGAAGGCGCTGTCCATGTCGGCTAGGGTGACTTGACAATCATGCGGTTCTACGGGCCGCGCCCCGTGATCATGGATGACGTCAAGGATGCCACGCAAGGCCGCTTCCCCCGTGGCCCGAACGAGGATGCGGGCATAGCTCGAGTCCTCCTGCCGCTGCCCGATCGAGATTTCCCGAATCTCGTAAGTACCGCCCCGGGTTATGATTTCGTCGAGCACTTTGGGCAGGAGTAGCGAGTCGATGATATGCCCCTCCATCTCGACTTCTTCATGGGCGGCCTGGACAGCGGCGGCGGACGCGGTCATGGGTCAACTCACAGCTTGCGATGAGGGATATGGCTAACTCGCCTATTCTACGATGGCCGCCACATGGTGGCCCTTGGCGACACCTGCAGGCCTCGCCAGGGTGGTTCCACGGCCTCCCAACTGGGTCTGCAAGGCATCCCGACGGGGTTTCCAGCGCTCGCCACGGGGTCTCCACGCTTCTGGGCGCGCCCGCCAGAGCTTGCCAGAGGGGCTCCATGAGGGGGTTTGGCGCTCTTGGACGCTCTCGGCACGGCGATTTCACAGGGTTTCAGGGCCATTCCACGCCTCGCAGCGCCAGTATCGGGCTCGGGGCTGCGTTCGGCGTTCACCCCAGCCGCCTCCCGACCGCTTTGACAAACTCCATAGTCTATCATAATGAACAGGCGTATACAACCCGGTTGTGCTCAGGCCAAAAAAAGCACGTGCCCAAGCCGCAGCCTGAGCACGTGCTCCGATCGCACCGTTCTCTGAAGTCGCGGGACCGCTGGCGGACTAGCGTCCGGCGGCCCGCTTGCCGCGCAGTTCCTCGACCAGGTGGGTCGCCCCGTAGATCTTCTCGAGCGCCTCGATGATGGCCGCCGAGTGCACCGACACGGCCCGTGCCTGGACGTCCGTGAAGGCGAAGTCCAAGGTCAGCGAGTGGATGTTGCCATCGAAGATGATGCCGACCACTTCGCCCTTGCGGTTCACGACGGGACTGCCGGAGTTGCCCCCGATAATGTCAGCCGTGCTGACGAAGTTGAACGGGGTGTCCAGGCTGATGGCGTTCTTCTTGTCGATCCAGGACTTGGGCAGCACGAAGGGCGCCTTGCTCCCATGCCGGGCCATGTGCTCATAGGCTCCGCCCATGTTCGTCAGGGCAGGAATCTGTTTGCCGTCTTCCTCGAAGCCTTTCACCTCGCCGAATGCCAAGCGAAGGGTAAACGTGGCGTCGGGGTAAACGTCGCTGCCCTTGATGGCGAACGTGGCCCGCGCGATCTTGGCATAGGCCTGCCGCAGCGGCTCATCGACCTGCTCTTCGTACTCCTTGCGCACCTTCCGGGCGTCGGCGTCGACCAGCCTGGCCAGCTTGATCATCGGGTCAGTGCTGGCGTCGATGGCAGCCGCCCCGCCCTCGAACAGCCGCTTCCGCTCGGCGACGTCCTTCAGCTTGCTGCCCCGGATCAACTCGGCGGCGCGGTCGCGCGGCGACTTGCCGTTCAGCACCAGACCCGTGAGGGCGGCGTTGGGCATCTGTTCGACCAGGTAGGAGAGTGCGTCGGCCAGCCGGACCACCTCGAGATCGTCATAGACCGGCGCCTCGGAGAAGAGGCTGAACTTGAGCGATTCGAGATTGGACTCACGAAACTCGCGCAGCCGTTCCGCATTGGGCTTGGGCAATTCGGCGGCGGCCCGCACCAGGGTCCGGGCCGTGGAAAAGTGCTCGCTGCTGAAGCCCTGGCCCCGTTCGAGCATGTTGTAGGTCAGGAAGATGTTCCGGGCCTTGGCGATGGCCTTGCCCACTTCATCCCAGGCCGAGCCATATTCCTCGCGCAACTTGGGGTCCTTCATGACGGCCGCCCGCAGGGCTTCCTCCGCTTCCAACTTGGCCTGCATGAGGGCCGGGTCCTGCAGTCCTGCCAGCCCGCCCAGCCGCGCCTTACGGCTGTTCTGAATGCTGAACAGGTCGTCCTGGGCCCGGCGTTCGTTCTCGGCGCTACGCTCGCTGTAGACCTTCAGCAACACTTCCAGCCGCCGGAGGTAGTTGAGCAGATAGGGAAACTGCACGTCACGCATGTACTGGAGGTGGCCGACGGTGTTCAGCCGGCTGGTCCGCCCTGGATGGCCGGAGACGAAGGTCAGTTCCCCGTCCTTGCAGCCCGCCTCGCTCCAGGCCAGGAAGTGATCGATCTTGGCGGGCTTGTCGTTCTCGTAGACCCGGAAGAAGGTCACGTCCAGGCAGTAGCGCGGATACTCGAAGTTGTCTGGATCGCCACCGAAGAAGGCGATGTCCTTCTCCGGAGCGAAGACCAGCCGCACGTCGGTGTACTTCTTGAAGCAATAGAGGTGGTAGGCGCCGCCCTGGTAGAGGGTGACGACCTCGCAGCGCAGGCCCGTCGCCTTGCTCGCCTCGGCTTCCATCTCGCTCATGACCTTGCGGCGGGCGGCGAACGCCTCCGCGGGAGACAGGTCCTTCGGGACTGCGGCATTCACCTTGTCCGTTACGTCCTCGATGCTCATGAGGACGTTCAGTTCCAGGTCCTTGGCCTTGAGTTCATCCTCGCGCCGCTGGGCATGGAAGCCGACCGACATCAAGTCGCGTTCCGGCGTGCTGAGCTTGTACAGCGTGTCGGCGGCGACGTGATGGTTCGTCATCACCAGGCCTTCCGCCGAGACGAACGAGCCCGAACCGCCCGAATTGAACCGGACCGAGGCCCGCTGCAAGTGTTCGAGCCACTGCGCGGTCGGTTCGAAGTTGTACCGCTCCTTGAGAATCCGCGTGGGCGGATTGTTGAAGAGCCACATCCCCTCATCGCTGTGCACCAGGCTGGCAGTCAGCATAACCATACTCAGCGTCGCCAAGGCCACGCCGCTCCGACGGAGGCGAGTCATCATCGTTGCTCCAGAATTGCCCTTGCGGATGTCATGGAGAAAACTGGGGGGATTCTATGAAGGCCGCCTGAGGTCGGCTGGGAATTCGGCGGGCCCGGGCCCAGGTCCGAACGTTGCTTTCAGCCCCGGCGCGTGGTGTAATGGCCAACATGGGTCCGGTGTTCTGCCCCCGCTGCCAACGAGCCAATCCCTCCGACGCGGCATTTTGCCACTTCGACGGAGTCGGCCTGCGCAGCGACGGCCGACCCTCCCACGAACTAGGACGCGAGTTCGTCTTTCCCGGAGGCGGACGCTGCCGCACCTTCGATGAACTGGTGGCCACTTGCTCGGCCGATTGGACGGCGGGACGGCAGTTGCTCAAGACGGGCCATCTCAAGCAATTCCTCGCCGGCATCGGCCGGGCGGACCTGGCTGCCACGGCCGACCGAGCCGCGGCGCGGGCCGACCTGGACTTGGGTCTGGATCAACTCCTCGGACAGTTCCCCTGCCAGCACGAATCCGCCCCGAAGCTGGACCTCGCCCCACGCCGCATCCAACTCGGCATCGTCCCAGCGGGAACCGAGCGGGAGGTAACGCTCAGCATATTCAACCATGGCCAACGGCTCGTCCATGGCACGGTCGAGGTCCGCGGCGGAGATTGGATTCAGATCGCACCGGCGTCAGGGCCCACGGGAGAATCGCCGCCTTCCGAAGCGGGCTCGGCGGCGAATGGCAAGGCGACGATCCGTGCCAACAAGGTGCAGCACTTGCAAGTGCGGATCGCCACTCGGGGCTTGCCGGCCGGACAGCGGTATGCCGCCACCCTGGCCTTCATCACCAGCGGTGGAGCTGCCGAGGTACCGATCTCCGTCGAGGTGGCCCCGGTGCCCTTCCCCGATCCGCCCCTGCACGGAGCGGCGACGCCCCGGGAACTGGCCACGGCCATGCGCGAGGCGCCGAAGGCAGCGGCCCCGCTGCTAACGGATGGCCGCATCGCGCGCTGGTTTGCGGACAACGGCTGGCGCTACCCCGTCGTCGGGCCGGTAGCCAAGGGTGTGGCCGCCGTGCAACAGTTCTTCGAGGCGCTCGGTCTGTCCAAGCCGCCTCCATTGGAACTGCAACCAGCCACAGTCGCACTGGGCGTCGGCGACCGACCCCGACGCGGCAGCGTGGAACTGGTCACATCCACCAAGAAGTGGGTCTTTGCCCGAGTGGACAGCGATACGCCTTGGCTGCGTCCCTTGGAGGCCGACGTCAGCGGGCCGGTCCGAGCGACGATTGAGTTCGAAGTGCTTCCCAATCGTCTACCCGAGGGGCGCGAGCACGCCGGCTCGCTGCTGCTGGTGGCCAACGGTCAGGAACGCTTCGTGGTGCCGGTGCGGGCCCTGGCCCGTGGTGCTGCCGGTCGACGCACGGGGAGCCTGGTCCAGGCCGCGACGCTGGGGTTCGTCGGGGGCGGGCTGGTCCGAGCCGCGTACATGCTGGCCGAATCGCTAGCGACCTATCAGCCGGCCCTGGACAGTGCCGGCTGGCTGGCCTTGCTCGCGGCCCCGGTCGGTGCCGGGCTCGGGGCCTGGAGCATGTTGCAGGTTGATCGGCAACGTGGCGACCTTGCTCTGGGAGCCGTGGCCGGCGCGCTGCTCGGCCTCGTGGCGGGCATCACCGTGGCCAGCATGGTGCCGGGGCTGGACGCCGTCGGCATGGGACTGGCAAATCTCGGAGCCGACCCCGCGCGGACTTCAGCCCATCCCGTTCCGTGGCTGATCGGTGTGGCAACGTCGGCGACGGTCGGCCTGTTCATCGGCGTCGGCTGGCGCTTGCGGGGACGACTGATGCGGCTGTTTCTGAGTCTGGTGGAACGAAAAGAGAACCGCTCGGCTCCACCCAGTCCCCGCACCCAGCCGGTCTGAGTGCCATGGGATACCACAACGGAAATGGAAGGCCCTGAGCAAGGGCTGCCATTTGGGCCTCCTTCGGTGTACACTTCCTTATGCGTTCCGTGATTCAGCCCGATCCCAGATCGTCAGTTCTAAGGAGCCCTCCCCATGCATCTACGTGCGAACTGGATGCGCTCACTAATGGTCGCCACCGGGTTGGCCCTAGGCGTCGGCCCACTCCTTGCCGATGACCCCGCCAGCAAGCCCACGGAACCGCCAATGCAGGAGAAGAAGATCGACGTTGACGGCGTCCAATTTACGCTACGCTACCAGGACCTCAAGGTCGGCGACGGCGAAGAGGTGCGGCCCGGCGACACCGTGACAGTCCATTACACCGGCTGGCTCACAGTCAACGGCACCAAGTTCGACAGCAGCCACGACTCCGGCCGGCCCTTCAAGACCAGGATCGGCGTACGGCAAGTCATTCGCGGTTGGGACGAGGGGCTGCCCGGCATGCGCGTCGGTGGCAAACGCAAACTCTTGATCCCATCCCCGCTGGCCTACGGCGCCCAGGGACGTGGCCGGGCCATTCCGCCCAACTCCGATCTCACCTTCGAGATTGAACTGCTACGTCGGAACTAGCGCCGTGGCAACAATCCATATTTCTCAAGCTTGCTGAGGAAGGTGCTGCGGGGCATGCCAAGCGTTCGGGCGGCCTGGGCCTTGTTGCCGCCCGCGGCGGACAGTGCCTGAATCAGACGCTGCCGCTCCGTCGCTTCTTGCTGGGCCGCCCAGTCACGCTGCGGCTCGAGCAGCGGCCCCGGTC
>CALLZJ010000206.1 GCA_937858435.1 uncultured bacterium | reverse complement strand
CGAGATAAGCTAGTGACTGGAGTTCAGACGTGTGCTCTTCCGATCTGCTCGATGGTGTCCGGCGTGACCCCAGCCGACTCGTAGGCCAGTTGCAAGGCCCGAGCCTGGCCAGCGGGGTTGGGGGCATAGATGGCCGTTCCCTTCCCGTCGCTTGAAGTCCCCACCGCCCGGAGCACGGCGTAGATGCGGTCGCCGTCGCGCTCCGCGTCCGCCAGACGTTTCAACGCCACGCAGCCGAGCCCTTCGCCGAGGATCGTCCCATCTCCGGCGGCATCGAATGGCCGCACGTCGCCGCTGGGGGAGAGGGCAGGGGTCTTGCTGAAGCACATGAACATGAAGACGTCGTTGAAGCAGTCCATGCCGCCCGACAGGACCAGGTCCGACCGGCCCGACTGGAGTTCGAGCAGGGCCAGATGCAAGGCACTGAGCGAGCTGGCACAGGCGGCGTCAACCACACAGTTGGTCCCGCCGAAATCGAGCCGATTGGCGATGCGGCCCGCCACGACGTTGCCCAGAAGACCTGGGAAGGACTCCTCTTGCCAGCCAACGTAGCCCTTGGCGATGCGGTCCATGACCGCCTGGGCCTGAGACTCGGGGACGCCGGCCTCGGCGAGGGCCTGCTTCCATAAAGGGTGGCCAAGCCGAGCGCCGAGCGGGATGACCAGCGGCAGCGTGCCCGTCACCCCTAGGATCACACTGGCCCGACTGCGATCGAACGGACGCTGGGGACCGAAACCCGCATCATGGAGGGCGGCCCGCGCGACCCAGAGCCCCAGGAGCTGCGTTGGATCGGTGGCTTCGAGGCTGTTCGGCGTGATGCCGAAATCCAGCGGCGGAAAGTCGACCGGATCGAGGAACCCGCCGCGAGCGGTGTAGATGCGGTCGGCCGCCTTGGGATCGGCGTCGAGATAGTCGGCTGCCTGGAAGTGGCTGGGGGGCACCGGACCGACTGCATCCACGCCGCGCAAGATGTTGGCCCAGAACGCCCGGTGGCCGGGAGCCTTGGGAAAGAGGCAGCCGATGCCGACAATCGCGACGGCGGACGCGGGTGCAGCCAACGCCTGATCCTTTCTCGGGGGAAGGCAAGGAAGTCTAGAGGGCCGCCCACTCGCGGAGGACTGCCAGGGGCAACGGTGCGTTCCAGCGAGGCTCGTGCGGCAACCGGACCCGCTGGCTCCTCAGCCAATGCAGTCGCTGGCTTAGGGCCGCACCGAATAGCAAGTTCATGGCGACCACGGCTACTTTCCGCTCGGCCGGCTCGGCCAGGAAAGTGTCGCGCGTCCACTCGTTGAATGCACCCATGGCCGGCCCGCACCAGACCTGATAGTCGATCTGCCGGGATCGGTCGCCGCGCTCGGCCCAA
>CALLZJ010000205.1 GCA_937858435.1 uncultured bacterium | reverse complement strand
CTTCATCGCGGCCTACGGTTCCCGGGCGGGGATGAGCAACTACCGCTGGTTCTTCGATGGGAACGGCGACGGTCGGATCGACATGCTGGATGTGTGGCTGTTCCGCGCGGGGCGGGGGCGCTCGCGCGGGGCGTGGTGGGGTGGGTCCGCTGGCGGGCCGGGGGGGGCCTCGCTGGGCGGGGGTTGGCCCCGCCGCGCCGTGTCTCTCGCCGGCCGGCTGAGGGCCGGCGCGGAGAACCGCCTCATGCCACCCCCTTGCCCGCTCTGCAGCCGGGTCAGCCAGGCCGAGCCTGGTGCCGATGCCGGGCTGGTTTGGACCTTCCCCCATTCGATGGCCGTGCTTGGACCCTGGCAGCGCTACTGGGGGTACTGCATCCTCATCAGCCGCCTGCATGCGGACGAATTGCTGGACCTGCCGGCCGATGCGGCCCGGGGACTGTTCGACGAGATGATGCTGCTCGGCGAGGCAATCCGGGACGTGGTGCGGCCGCGGAAGCTCAACTTTGAACTGCTGGGCAATCAGGTCGCTCATCCTCACTGGCACATCTTCCCCCGGCCGGCCGATGATCCTCACCCGCTGCAGCCGGTCTGGGTGGACCTGGCCGACGCCGAGCGCGATGAAACCCAGAGGCAACTCTGGGAGACTGGGCCTGTGCCCTCGGCCGAGACGATCGCCCGGCTGCGGCAGGCGCTGGCGCGGCGGGTCGAACCGGTAGGCGGGGAAGGAGCGCGGGCATGACGCCGCTGCGGATCGCCACCCGTGGCAGTCCGCTCGCCCTGTGGCAAGCGCGCTGGGTCGCGGCGGCCCTGACGCCGGACCTGGGCGGCCGGCCCGTCGAGTGGGTCATCTTGCGGACGACCGGCGACGAGATGCAATCGCCCCCGCTCGCGGCCATCGGCGGCGCGGGACTCTTCACCCGAGAGATCCAAAGAGCGGTCCGCGACGGCCAGGCCGACCTCGCTGTCCATTCGCTCAAAGACCTGCCAACGGCGGCGACGCCCGGTCTGATCCTCGCGGCCATCCCCGAACGCGGCCCCGTGGCGGACGTGCTGGTGTCGACGCGGTGGCCTTCGCTCGACCAACTCCCACCCCAGGCCCGGATCGCCACGGGCAGCCCCCGCCGTGCGGCCCTGCTCCGGCATCGGCGTCCCGACCTGCGGTTCGAGCCCCTTCGAGGCAACATCGAGACACGCCTGCGGAAGCTCGAAGAACAGGGTCTGGATGCCATCATCCTCGCCGAGGCCGGTTTGAACCGGCTCGACCTGGGCCAGCGGATCACGGAGCGGCTCGATCCCGCCTGGATGGTCCCGGCCGTGGGGCAAGGTGCGCTGGCGGTGGAGGTCCGGGCCGACGACGGGGCCACGCTCGCCCTGACGGCCCGGATCGACCATGCGGCCACAAGGCAGGAGACCAGCGCGGAGCGGGCCTTGCTGCGGACGCTAGGGAGCGGGTGTCAGCTCCCCGTGGGAGCCTTGGGGCGGGTCTCCGCGGGCCAATTGGTCGTCCACGCGGTCGTCCTCGACCGGGATGGCCGGGAGCGGTTGGAGGCCAAGGTCGGGGGCGACCCGGCCGCGGCCGAGCCACTGGGGGAAGCCCTGGGAGTTGAGCTTCTGGGCCGCGGGGCGGGGCGTCTACTGGCCGGGATTTAGCGGACTCTGCGGGTCGTACGGTCTGAAGCGGGGCCTGGGGCAATCCGTTGATCGGGTTGACTCGTCGTATCGGATAGACCGGCCCTGGCCGTAGGAAGCGCAAAAGGAAAGCCAATCTGGACTTCAAGTTATTGACGCTCCCGCGGCGGGCATGCTATCGTGAGGGAAAGCGAAATCGCACGGTGCCGCGCTATGCTTGGGCCAGCCATCCTAAACAATCCAATCCCATCTGGCGGCCCAGCCCGTGCGTCCCAGTCCGAGTCCGCACTTTCGGCAACGCAGTGAAGGAGTCGTCGGCATGGCCAAGAAACAGGCTGGCGTTTGGGGCATTGACCTGGGTCAGTGCGGCCTGAAAGCCTTGCGTCTGGAAGTGATCGATGGCACGATCACGGCGACGGCGTTCGACTACATCGAGCATCCCAAGATTCTGAGCCAGCCCGACGCCGATCCGGACCAGTTGACCCGGGCCGCGCTGGAGCAGTTCGTCTCCCGGAACAACATTGCTGGCGACCAG
Source organism: uncultured bacterium (assembly GCA_937858435.1). Classification (GTDB taxonomy): domain Bacteria; phylum Planctomycetota; class Planctomycetia; order Gemmatales; family HRBIN36; genus CALLZJ01. The sequence goes on along the minus strand of CALLZJ010000205.1, from coordinate 2,043 downwards.
ATCGCCATTTCGATCCCGGGGCAGACCGGCTTGGCCCGCTTTGTCAAACTGCCGCCGGTCGAGCCGCGCAAGATCCCGGACATCGTCAAGTTCGAAGCCAAACAGCAGATTCCCTTCTCACTCGATGAAGTCGTGTGGGACTGGCAGATCGTGGCGTCCAACTCCCAGGGCGAGGGAGTGGTCGAAAACGAAATCGGCCTGTTCGCCATCAAGCGCGACCTGGTCTACCGGGCGCTGCAGGCGTTCAAGGACGTGAACATCGAGGCCCACGTGATCCAGATGGCGCCGCTGGCTCTGTGCAACTTTGTGGCCTACGACGTGCTGGGCAAGGGGGCGCTCGATCCCAAGGAGCCGGATGACGGCGGCGACCAGGATTGCACCGTGGCCATGGACATGGGCGTCGACAACACCAATCTCGTCGTGACCGACGGCGGCCGCGTCATCTGGCAGCGGGCCATCCCGATCGGCGGCAACCACTTCACCCGGGCCTTGACCAAGGAGATGAAGCTAACGTTTGCCAAGGCGGAGCATCTCAAGCGCAACGCCACCAAGGCCGAGGACCCCAAGAAGATCTTCCAGAGCATGAAGCCGGTCTTCTCGGACTTTGTCGGCGAATTGCAGCGCTCGCTCAGCTTCTTCACCAACTCGCACCGCCAGGCCCAGATCAAGCGGATGGTCGGCCTGGGCAATGCGTTCCGCCTGCCGGGACTGCAGAAGTTCGTCAGCCAGAGCATGGGGCTGGAAGTCGAGCGGCCGACCGAGTTCAACCGGCTCGTCGGCGACGAGGTCAAGCAGTCGCCCGTCTATGCGGACAACGTGCTGAGCTTCGCCGTGGCCTATGGCCTGGCCCTGCAAGGCCTCAAGGCGACTCGCCTCACGACCAACTTGCTGCCGCAAGACGTTCGGACCGAACGGCTCGTCCGGGACAAGAAGCCATTCGCCCTGACGGCGGCGGCCAGCTTGCTGCTCGGCGTCGGCGTCTTTGCCGCCTTCAGCGGCTCCCAGTTCACCGAGTCCGAAGCTTCCAAGAAAGAAGCGGACGCCGCCAAGTCGGTCGTCGACAATCACAACCGGACGCTGGCTACCTTCAAAAGCGAGATGGACGAGTTGAAGGCGGCCCGGGCGGCCGCGACGCAGATTCTGCGGGGCTCAGAAGAGCGGACCAACTGGGCTTTGCTCTATCGCTTTATCAATGACTGCCTGCCCCAGCCGGACGGCACCAACTTGCCCAATCGCTGGCTCCGCGGCATGGCCCCAGGCATGACGCCCTACCTGAAGTACTTCGGTCAGAGCACGGCCGGCCGCAAGGCCCTCGAGATCAAGCGCGAGCGCGATCGGGAAGGCGTGCGCCATGACGAAGTGAACATGTCGCACCTCGTGCAGATCAACATTACGGGTGTCTGGGTGCGTTACTGCACGCTGCCACTGGCGACCAACTTCTTTGCCAACGTCAAGAAGCAGGCCTTGCCCGAATCGACCGACACCGCGCGTTATACCGACTGGCAGAGTCCACCCAAGGAACCAGGTTGGGCCGTCGAGATTCGCGGCTACACGTACCATGAGGAACAGCTCCGGTTCGTGCAGGAGACGTTTCTCGAGAACCTGAACTCGCGCAAGTGGGTTTACTGGCCGCTGAACGACCCGCAGCCGCAGAGACACGACATGAGGATCTCCCACGTGGCGATCCTGCAGGTGGCCACGGTCGACGAGAGCAAGGAGTTGGCCACGCGGCTGCTCGGGCAGACGGGCCTGTATCTCAACGAGCTCATCGGCAAGGCGCCCGAGGGCGCGGCAGCGGGCGGCGATCCAGCCGGCGGCGGGCAAGCAGGCCAGGCCGGCGGGGGAGCCGGCGGCACCGGTATCTTGGGGGCCGGCCGCGCCGGTCCCGGCGCCGGTGGAGCTGGCGCCGCTGGTGGCGGCGGTGGCAGTTCCGATTCCGGTGAAACCGGCGCCACGGGGCGCGGCGACTGGGAAGGGCGTGGCATGATCGGCGGGGGGGAATGGGTGCCACCGCCGCCCCCGGGGAAGGGTTTTGGCCCCCAA
>CALLZJ010000204.1 GCA_937858435.1 uncultured bacterium | reverse complement strand
CGACGTCTCCCTGCTCTCCTTCATCGAACGGGTCATGATCCGGGTCGACGTCGCCAAGACGGTCAACTCCCGAGAGCCCGTGCAATGGTGGATCGGCTTGTCGCAGCCGTTCTAGCCGGCCTCCACCCGCAAGAGATGAGACTCACCGACGCTTGTTTCCCGAACTCCCCGCCAAGGGGCCCCTGCTTGCATTTGACCGGGAACATCGGATAATGCCGCCATCATGAGCATCACCCTGTTCATCCCGCCACCTTTGCGTTCGGAGTGCGCCGGAGCGACCGAGTTGAATGTCCCTGGCGCTTCCGTTCGAGACTTGCTCGCCGAGTTGGAGCGCCGCCACCCGGCCCTCTATCGCAACGTCTGTCACGAAACCGGCTCCATCCGGCGGCACGTGAATCTCTTCGTCAACGACGACCATATCCGCGACCGGCAGGGGCTCGACACGCCGCTGACCGCCGGGGACACGGTCTACATCCTGCCCTCGGTTTCAGGAGGCTGACATGGCCGATACGATCGTCCTGGCGCTCGGCACCCGCAAGGGACTCTTCATCGCCCACGGGAGCAAGAGCCGCAAGAGCTTTACCCTGCACGGTCCGTTCGGTCCGGGCGTGGCGGTCTATTCCGCGTTGATCGACACGCGGGGCAGGGGCCGCATCTTTGCTTCAAGCTGCAATGCCTTTTTCGGCAGGAAGGTGCTCACTTCCAAGGACATGGGCCGGAAGTTCAAGGAGACCGCGGCGGCTCCGGCTTTCCCCAAGGACGACGGTCGGGCCCTGGCCAACATCTGGGCCCTGGAGACCGGCGCGGACAAGAAGGAAATCCTGGCGGGCGTCGAGCCGGCCTCCCTTTTCCGCAGCAGCGACGGCGGCGACTCCTGGGAGATGGTCGAAGGAATCAACAACCATGAGCACGCGCGGCAATGGCAGCCGGGGGCCGGCGGCATGTGCATGCACACCATTATCCGCGACGGCAACCGCATCCACCTCGGCATCTCGACCGGCGGCCACTACCTCAGCGAGGACGGCGGGCAAAGCTTCAAGGCCGCCAATACCGGCGTGGGGGCCGGCTTCGTGCCCGATCCCTTTCCCGAGTTTGGCCAGTGCGTCCACAAGATCGTCAACCATCCCGACGCCCCAGGCCGACTCTACATGCAGAACCATGGCGGCTGGGCCGAGTGGGACGGGCCCGGTGGTCCCCGACCCGATATCGGCGTGCTCCGCAGCGACGACCATGGCCACACCTGGCGGTCCATCGCCAAGGGGCTGCCGACCGACTTCGGCTTCCCCCTCGCCGTCCATCCGCATGACCCCGATACTGTCTATGTCGTTCCGCTCGAGCCGATGACCCGCACCTGTCCCGGTGCCGCCCCGGCGGTCTGGCGGAGCGAGAACGGCGGCGACTCCTGGAGCCGGCTCACCCGCGGCTTCCCCAAGAAGAACAGCTTCTTCACGGTGCTCCGCGATGCCCTCGACATCGACGACCGCAAGAGCCCGGCCCTCTACCTGGGCACGACCACGGGACAGCTCTGGATCGGCCGCGACGGCGGCGAGGAATGGGAATGCCTCTTCGATTCGCTACCGCCCATTCACTGCGTGAAGGTCGCGGCCATGTAGCGAGTCCACTCGAACCTGCCCGAAGGGTCCGCGAGGGAAGGCTCCGAGCCGGGAACGGCTGAATCGGCCGCTAAAATGTCCGGAGCGAACGGAGCGAATATCCCATGGAGACCCGCGGTCAACGCACTCGTTGGCCGATCGCACTTTGACCTGGAGCAGTGTATGGCCATTCGATTCAGCCTGGGGTTGCTCGGCCTGGTGTTCATCAGCCCCATCCTGTGGCTGCCAGCCACGATGCCCGCTCAAGATTCCCCACCCAGTGCTGTCGTGAGCGACGCCAAGGGGCAAGCCATCCACGAGCGGATGCTGGCAACGATCCAAGCGGCCCAGACCATGAGCTATCGCAGCCATTACCAGTGGGCCAGCAACGACAACGTACTCGGCAAGGCAGAAGTGCAGATCTGGCTGAAGAAGCCCCACCTGGCCCGCATGGAGGCCAAGCCCGTGGGCGGCGAGGTCGCGGGCATCTATGTCGCGGACGGCCAGGACATCTGGATCTACTGGCCGAACGGACGGCCGCAAGTCTCTTCCGAGTCGCCCGAGGAGCACGCCCGGTCCAGCAAGCAGGTCTACCTCCGCGAGCCCTTCCTGGCCAAGCGCTTCTCCATTTCGCACAAGGCGCCCTACCTGGGTGCGGGCACCAGCATGCTCGTGCATCAGCCAAGCGAGTTCCATGGCTATGTCGGCTCCCTGAAGCCCTACTTCGACGGCGTGCGCTTCGTGGGTACGGAGAAGATCGACGGCGAAGAGTGCGACCTCATCGAGTTGAGCTATGCCAAGGGTCAACGCCAGCATCGCATCTGGGTGGCCCAGCGCGACCATCTACCGCGGCTGCTGCGTGAAACTGTCCACACCGCCCGCATCATCACCGCCGAGGAACGCTGGACCGACGTGAAGCTCAATGAGTCCATTCCCGATGAACGCTTCACCTGGCAACCGCCCGCCGGCTGGCAGGAATGGCGCATGCCGGGGATCGAGGCCGCGCTCCTGCGGCCCGGCACCTCGGCGACCAAGTTCGCTTTCAAGGCAGCCGAGGACGGCACGATCTCGCTGGCCGATTTCAAGGGGAAGGTGGTCTGGTTGGTCTTCTGGCGAGTCGGCTGCCCGCCCTGCCGCGTCGAGTTCCCGTACCTGGAGAAGCTGCACCGCCATCATGGTTCTCAGGACCTGGTGATTCTCGGCTTCAATGCCATGGACGATGCCGCCATCGCCAAGGAGTTCTTGAAGGAGCACGGCATCACCTTCCCCAACATCCTCGACTCTTCTCCTGAAGCCCAGCGGATCAATGCCGAGGTCTATCAGCGCGGTGTCTTTGCCGTGCCCCTGAACTACCTGATCGACCGGGAAGGCAAGATCGTCCTCGGCTGGTACGGGTACGAGAAGGACGACCCGCGGCCCGAGCAGGAGCTGAAGAAGCTGGGGATCAAGTAGAGTCGGCCCCGCTCGCCGCGTGCGTCTCAAACCCACCCGCTGCGTCAGCGAGGGAAGCGCAACGAACCGGAAACGTGACTGACGGCACTCTGAAGTTCGCCATTCTCCCCGAGAATGGCGAACCCGTGCCGCTGCTTGTGCGTCTGCTCCCAGACCTCCCATTCTCGACCGCCGGGAAACACCGGCACTGACGCATGCACCCTGAATCGTCGTCGCTTCTGCCCAGCCAGGAACTGGCCTGCGCCGGACTCTCCCGCGTTGTTGCCGAAAGGCAGATGGGCATCCTGTCCGGCGCGGCCGGCAGTGGCAAGTCCTTCCTCTTAAATCGGCTCTGTCAGGCTCACCAGGGCGTGCTGCTCCGCTCGGGCGAACTGGTCGAAGCCTTGAAGGGCCGCCATCCGCTCGCCATCGAAGAGTCGTTCCATCAACTGGTGGCGGACGCTCTGACCCACGGCCGGCCGGTCTTCGTCGATGATGTTGACCACCTCGTTTCCCTCACTTGTTCCGGCTGCGGCCCCTATCCCCGACGCGAACTATTGCCGATCATGGTCGAGGACCTGCTGCGGCGGCGAGAAAACGCCAACCAGGCGCTGATCTTCTGTGGCGGCACCTCACTGCTGGGGGATCAGGCCTTCACCCTGAGCATCGACGACTTCACCGCCGCCGACTATCAGCAGTTGTGCGGCGACGTTCTCGGTGCGACCGCCACGGCCTTGGACTTCGAGAAGATCTTCCGCTTCGCACCCGGCCTCAATGCCCACCAGCTTAACTCCGCTTGCCTTTGGCTCCGGGGCGCAAGGGGCCTGGACACGGACTCCTTCATCGAGTATCTGAAAAGCCAGTTCCTCCATAGCAACGTCGCCCTCGCCGAGGTCCAGCCCGTTCGCCTCGCGGACCTCCAGGGCGTGGCCGACGTGGTCCGGGCCCTGGAAGACCTCATCATTCTGCCGCTCGAAAACGATGCCCTGGCCAAGCAGCTTGATCTGCATCCCAAGCGGGGCGTGCTCCTCTCCGGCCCACCCGGCACGGGTAAGACCAGCGTCGGCCGGGCCCTCGCCCATCGTCTCAAGAGCAAGTTTTTCCTCGCCGACGGCACGATGATCTGCGGCACGGACCGCTTCTACGGTGAACTGCATTGGCTCTTTCAACAGGCCAAGCACAATGCGCCGTCGATCCTCTTCATCGACGACAGCGACGTGATGTTTGAGAGTGGCAAGGAGCTGGCGCTATACCGTTACCTGCTCACGATGTTGGACGGCCTGGAGAGTGCCAGCGCCGGCCGGGTGTGCGTGATGATGACCGCCATGGACATTGGCCACCTGCCGCCGGCCCTGATCCGCTCGGGCCGCATCGAACTGTGGCTGGAGATGAGGTTGCCCGATGCACCCGCTCGGGAGGCCATCCTGCGCAAGCTCTGTGCCAAGGCAGGTCTGCTGCAAGGGCCCGGCGAAACCGAGCAGGCGGCAGCTCTGACGGAGGGCTTCAGCGGAGCCGACCTCAAGCGGCTCGCAGAGGATGCCAAGATTCTGCTCGCCACGGTCTTGGCGGCGGGCCGCTCCTCCCGGCCAGTGCTACGGTACTTCGCGGAAGCCACCGAGGCCATCCGCGCTTACCGCGAGCGCTACACCGCGGCGGTGAGGTCCGCCCAGCCCCTGGCCCCAAGCACCGGTGCGTGCTGCTAGTCGCCTCCTGAGTTGCGACGCCCCTCCAAGCCGGGTAGACTGCTCCTGGTCGAAGGGGCTACTTCTTCCGTGTTCGTGACCAGATGAGCCACAAGGGCGGGTCCGTCGGGTCGGCTGCCGCCCTCGCTTCGGGCTTGTGAAGAACTTCCCCACCCGCCCGCCGCGTCAGCGAGGGTTGGCATCGAGCTGAATCGAGCGCAGCGGCGCGGTGGGATAGTGGCCATCGAGTCGGAACTCCAAAGAGGTGATCGATTGACGGATGCAGTGGCTAAGCAGCGCTGGCGGCGGCGGCTCTGGGCGATCCTGGCCGTCGAGGACCCGAACGACCCCACAACCCATCGGTTCGGCATCGCGCTCTTTCTGCTCATCGCCCTCAATGTACTGGCCGTCATCCTCGAGTCGGTGCGAAGGTATCAAGTCGCCTTCGAGGGTTTCTTCAACGCCTTCGAACTCTTCTCCGTCGCGGTCTTCACAGTCGAGTATCTGGTCCGGCTCTGGGCCTGCGTCGAGGACCCACGATATGCCCGGCCACTCCTGGGCCGACTCCGCTATATGCTCACCCCGGCGGCTCTCATCGATCTCCTGGCCGTGCTCCCCTTCTATCTGGCGATCACGCACTTCGATCTGCGATTTGTGCGTGGGATGCGGCTCATGCGGCTGGCCCGTATCGCCAAGCTGGGACGCTACTCGGCGGCCATGCGGCTGCTCGGGCATGTCTTCCAGCGCTGCCGGGAGGAGCTGCTGATCACGGTCGTGCTCATGATGCTGATGGTGGTCATCGCATCGTCCTTCATGTACTTCGCCGAGCATGATGCCCAGCCCGACAAGTTCCCCGACATTCCGTCGGCCATGTGGTGGTCGATCGTGACGCTGACGACGGTGGGCTACGGTGACGTCTTCCCGGTGACGACGCTTGGCCGCGTGCTCGCCGCCCTGGTGACCATCTTCGGGGTGGGCATGGTGGCATTGCCGACGGGCATCCTCGGGGCTGCCTTTGTTGAGGAGATTCGCCGACAGCGCACGGAGCGGCAGCACTGCCCGCACTGTGGCGGCGAGTTGTGAGATCACACGGCATGCCCGGGTCGAACCAGGTGGGTTGCTAGACTAGCCCCATGCTCTTCCTGGCCCTTGAGACTTCCTGTGACGAGACGGCCGCGGCGCTCTTCGATGAGCAGTTGCAAGTCCGTGCCAGCGTGGTCGCCTCGCAGTTGGCCTTGCATGCCCGGTTCGGCGGCGTGGTACCCGAGGTGGCAGCCCGGGCTCATCTGACGCAGCTCTTGCCCGTGATCGACACGGCTCTGAAAGAGGCCGGCGCGACGCTGAGCGACGTGGGGGCCGTGGCCGTCATGAATCGGCCCGGGCTGATCGGGGCCCTGCTGGTCGCGGTAAGCGCGGCCAAGATGCTGGCCGTGACTCTGGACGTGCCGCTCATCGACGTCAATCACATCGAGGCCCACATCTACGCTTGCCGGCTGGCGGCCGGGCGTGACATCTTTCCCTGCCTGGGTCTGGTGGTAAGCGGGGGGCACACGACGCTGTTCGATTGTGCGGGGCCACTCGCCTTCCGGGTGGTCGGGCGGACAATCGACGACGCGGCGGGCGAAGGGGTCGACAAGGGGGCGGCGCTCTTGGGGCTGGGGTTCCCCGGCGGGCCAGCCGTGGAGCGGGCCGCCGCGACCGGTCGGCCCCAGGCCTTCGACCTGCCCCGGGCCTTCCTGCGTGAACCGCGGCTCGATTTCTCCTTCAGCGGTCTCAAGACGGCCGTCCGCTACCTGATCCGCGACCTGACGGCGGCGAGTGGGTCATTGACGCCAACCCAGACCGCGGACGTGGCAGCGAGTTTCCAACAGGCCGTCGTTGACGTGCTTACCGCCAAGTGCCAGCAGGGGCTCAAGCGGAGCGGTTTGGAGCGCCTGGCGGTGGGGGGCGGGGTTGTGGCGAACTCGGCCCTACGCCAGGCCCTGGAGGCGATGACGCGGGAGCAGGGATGCGAACTCTTCCTGCCCCCGCTAAGCCTATGCACCGACAATGCCGCCATGGCTGCCCAGGCCGTCGAGAAGTGGCGCGCGGGCCTCTTCGCTCCCCTCGACCTGGACGCCAGCGCGACGTAACCGCAAGCTAGTGGGGCTTGGGTGCTTGGCCGACAAGCGGGTTGAAAGTGATCTCGTAACAGACCATCACAGTCCCCTCCTCGTTGGTGGCGGCCACGCAGACAATACAAGTCTGCCCTTCGTGCCCCAGTCCAGTGAAGTGATAAGAGAGACTGGTGCCCGAGAGAGTCACGTGACTGGAAGGCAGTTGTTGAGGTCCACTGCCGCAGTCGATGGTCACGGTAACCGTCTGGGCATTTTGCACGAAGCCGGTCTGCGAATCGGCGGTGTTGACGGTGCCCATCGGGATCATGAGTCGCATGAACGGTAGGAGCCTCTCGTCCTTTGCGACAAGTTTGTCGAACCGGCCCGTGCGCTCGATGGAATAGGCCATCGTGCCGTTGGACCGCAGCCAAGTGGCCTTGATCCGAGTGATGTGGTCGGCTGCAATCGTTCCGGGCTTGCGGATGGTGACGCGCTTGAAACCGTCTTCAATGTCTGGCGTTCCCTGATCCGAAGAAGGAAGGGCAGGCGCGAACGGCGCCTTGGATCGGCTACGGAATGAGATCTGGCAATGGGCGGAAGGAACACGGCTGTCGTGGACCTTGTAATAGGCGCGAAGCATTGGAGCGTTTCCAGGCATCTCGTTGAAGTAGACGTCGGTGTCCTTCACTTCGATGGTTGCCGGCGGCTGCTGATGAGCCGGAGTCGGCCCTAGCCTGGGGTTCATGCCGAAGAAGGTCGTTGCGATGGAGAGTAACAAGAACGCGGCTAGTGTCGACATGTCGAATCTCCAAGAAGCGAGGGTTGACTGGGACGGCTCTGCATTGTGACAGTCCGGCCACCCAATCATGAGGCCTCCGTGAGAGGCGGTCAACGGCCTAATCGGGCTATAGTCGGCGCGCCACCCCGGCCCCGACTCCGGCCGTCCTGGCGAATCGCCGGATTTCCCCTTGCTTCGAATCGCGACTTCTGTTAACCGCCGCCCGTTCATCAGGGGATGGACTCGGTCCCAGGGGGATTGGGGATCGTGGGGATGCTGCGCCTAGCGCGAGGAATAACGACGGGCCTGGCCATCGCGGCCGCGCTCGCAGTCACGGGCTGCATTGCCAGCCTGACGCAGAATCCGTCTAAATTCCCCTACTTCGCCCCGGCGGGCGACATCATCCAGAGCCACGCCAAGCCCGCTGGCTTCGGCTACTTCGCCAACTTCGATCCCTTCGCCTGTCGCCTTGAAGTGCGGCCCCGCATGGCGGCGATGCGCCCCGGCGATAGCCAGGTCCTCATTGCCACCGTCTACGACGAAAGCGGCCAGCCCCGGCGCGGCCGGCGCGTCGAATGGGTGCTCGAAGGCAAGGGCCACATCCTGGAAGTGGACGAGGCTGGCTACCATCCCGGCCGCGGCTACAAGGTCAACGAACGCTACGCCGTCAGCTATACCGCCTACAAGGAACACGTCTTCGACCGCGGCAACAACGACCCGACCGACGACTTCGTCATTCGGCCGGGCCAGACCTGGTGTGTTATCACCTCGCCGATCGAGGGCGACACCTATGTCACCGCCTATGCCCCGGGCATTTACAACTGGGATCGCTACAAGGTTCAGGTCGAGACCCACTGGGTGAACGTCGCTTGGACCTTCCCCGCGCCGCTGCAGTGCCGAGGCGGCGGTCCCTGCACCCTGACAACCAACGTTTTCCGGCGCAGCGACGGCTTGCCCCTTTCCAACTACCGGGTCCGATACACCGTCATTGACGGCCCGCCCGCCGTCTTCCAGGCCACCGGGGCCCGCACCGATGAGGCCGTTACCGACGTGCTCGGCAACGGCAACGTCACGCTCGTTCAACCGCAACCGGCCCCGGGCATCAGTCGCATCGGCATCGAGGTGATCCGGCCATCGGACTCGCCCGTAGGGCCCGGGACAATCATCGGCCGGGGCGAGACCGCAGTCGAATGGACCGCCCCCAGCCTGGCCGTCACCAAGCTGGCGCCGCCGAGCGTGGCCATCGGGCACAACTTCAATTGCACGATCACCCTGACCAACAACGGCGCGGTGGAAAGCGAGCCGCTCACGGTCCGGGATCGCATCCCCGAGGGGCTGACCTTTGTGGGCTCGGTGCCGCCGCCCGCGGGCCAAGAGGGCGCGGACCTGGTCTGGACCGTGCCGAGCGTCCGACCAGGCGTTCCGGACGTGATCACAGTGACGTTCCGAGCCGACCGGGCCGGCGCGTTCAACAATCTCGTAAGCGTGACTGGCGCGACGACGCGATTGGAAGCCGCCGCCGTGACCCTGGCGGCTGAAGCGGGGCTGAGTCTGAGCGTGACCGCGCCGCCGACCGCCTTTGTCGGTGAAGCGATTCCCTATCGCATCACCTTGACCAACACCGGAGCGGCAGCGGCGAGCAACGTCGTCGTCCGCAGCACGTTCGACCGTGGCCTCGTCCATGCTCGTAGTGCCGACAAGCCCGTCGAGACGGATCCCTTCACCCTCGAAGCCGGCCGATCCTTCACCACCGAACTCGTCCTCACCGCTCAGACGGAGGGTCTGCTCAACAATCGCCTGTCCGCCGTCGCCGATGGCGGCCTGAGCGACGTGGCCGACGCCACCGTCCGCGTGACTCAGCCCCGTGCCCAGTTGCGGGTCACCGGGCCGTCGGCACGCTATGTCCGTGGTCGGGTGGAGTGGACCATTTCCGCCCGCAACTCACAGAACGTGCCGCTCACCGACGCGATCATCCGGGCCCAACTGCCCGGTGAAGTGACGCTGCTGGAGGCGAGCCAGGGCGGCCTGCAGGAGCCGGGCGGGGTCGTCCTCTGGAATCTGGGCACCCTCTCACCCCAGCAGGAAGTGCGGCTCCGTGTCGCTGCCCGCGTGGAGCAGGTCGCTCCCCGGGCCCTCTGCCGCGTCA
>CALLZJ010000203.1 GCA_937858435.1 uncultured bacterium | reverse complement strand
CTCGGTCTACGGTGCGTGCAGCCGCGGCAGGGGCTGGCCTGGCTCGGAGGGGCGGCCTATCTCACTTGTGCGATCGCCGTCTGGCATGCCGTTCCCGACCACGCGGCCAAGGCATCCCGGGGCTTTCCTGCCGGCGAACTGGCCCGCTGGGCGGATGGCCAGGGCATGCCGGTCGTCGCCTATCGTGGATCGTGGGAGGCGGCCAGCTTCTATCGGGGGGCCGCGGAGCTCAAGGTCTTCCATCTCGAAGACTCGGACGAACTCGCGGCGTGGCTGCCCACCCAGGAGAGGGCGCTCGTCCTCGTTCGTATCCAGGAGGGTCGATACGACCAGTTCCGCAACCTGGTCCCGCATTCGATGCAAGTGGACCAGGTCCTTGGCGAGGGGAGCCCCATCCGGGGCGTGCTGGTGAGCCGCCGGCTCCAGCCCTGACGTCAGGCCTTACCGCTGCTCGGCGACCTGCTCACCCCGGGCACGCCAGTGCAGACGCAGGTCGCGGCGGAAGACCTGCTCCTCATCCTGCAGGTCCGTGACGATGTTGGTCGATTCCTCTTCCAGCACCGGGCCGGAAGGCAGCGGATCGCCGGTCAATTCCACGCGGAACTTGACATAGCCCGCGCGCTGGGGTTTGCATTCAACCCGAAACTGGACCTGCTCGCCGGCCGGCAGCAAGAAGGGGTTGAAGTCCACCCGGGTATCGCCTTCGCGGTGGTTGTGGGCAAAGGGTCCCTCGATGCGGACGATGGCAAGTTCGGGCGGAGCCGTGGCGGACAGGCGCAGATTGGCGGCCGGCCCCGTGCCGGTGTTCCGCACGACGATCCGGTAGACGGTGCTTTCCTGGTTGATGATGGCGACGCCCGGCCGCAGCAAGGGCGGGTCGGCGGAATCGGTCACTTCCAGAGGCAGGCCCGCCGCGCCGGTGACGTCGGTCCGAGCCTCCGCCCGGGCCAGGAGGCCGCCGTCGGCCTGGGCTTCCGAGACGAGGTTGACCACACCGGCCAGGTCGGCGCGAATCTTCGCCTCCAGCGTGCGGCTCTGGCCCGCGGGCAGGCTGCCGAGCGTCCAGACCACCTGGCGGGCCTCAAGCTGATACTGCCCGCCGTCGGAGGCGCTGACGAACGTGACCCCGAGCGGCACGCGCAGGCTGACCCGGGTGTTCTCGGCTGAAGCGGTTCCCCGATTGCTGACCGTGATCCGGCAGGGAATCGGGGTGATGAGGGAAGCCTGGGCCGGTGCCGCCAGGGCAAGCTCGAGCTTGGCTTGCTTGGGCTCGGTATCGCCCGGTTCGACCGGGATCAAGGGCGGCTTGGCGGCGGTGCGAGTGGTCACGCAGACGCCATGCTCGCTGCTAATGCGGAAGCACATCCGCAGGTCGATGGGCGTCGAAGTGGCCAGGGTCAGTTGGATGCACTGCTTGGCCCCACCGGGGAATGAGCCCAGCTCCCAGAGCAATTCGCCGCCTGACTCCTTGGGCGCGGGATCGGCCCGGAGCAGGCGCACGCCTTCGGGCATCATGCCTCGGAGGGCGACGGCATGGGCCGCGGCGTTGCTCCGATTCTCGATGCAAACCTGGTAGTTCACCTCACCCGTCGCCCGCGCCGGTGCCAGGACGCGGAGGGCGAGGACGGGCGGCTCGACGTCCGCCCAGGGCTCGGACGGCTTGGCATCGCAGTCGGTGCAAGGCGGAGTGGCCGCCGGGCTGGCGGCCGCCTCAGTCCTTGGCCGGGGTTTGGGGGCCGGTAGCTCTTCCTGGGCCAGGAGGGAACCGACGAAGCCAACGGCCAGGAGGGCCAAGAGGAGGATACGCACGGATGCGGGAGACATGGCAGCAACCCCGTCGAAGCGGCAGAATTCGAAATCTCCCGCCATTGTCCCCAGGTTGTAGCCGCCTGTCTTGAGGCGAATTCGCTGGCGGCGCGGAATGATGGCCCTTGGGGTCAATAAAGTTCGCAGGATCGGCGTCTTCGGCAAAGTCACCGGGCGGGGGATTCTCTCCGCAGGTCGAGGGACTGCAGAAAGGCTCGGATTCCGGGCGCGGCGGGGTCCTGGCCTGGACCACGGACGCTGAGCAGCACAAAGCTACGGCCCACGAGGAACAGCCGGAGCACGCCGGCCCGGTTTTGCCCGGCCAGGCGATAGACCGCCTCCAAACCCGCATGCCCCTGCTGCGTGACTCGCCGATCGCTGACGCGGGTGGCTTCCATGTCAGCCAGGAGCCTGGTCACCGTTGCATCCAGCAATTCGTCGACCGGACCGGCGATGTTTGCGGACTCGGGCAACGCGATGACGCCCATGCCGAAGATGTAGTCGTGGCTGTTGAGCGTATGCCAAACGTACCGAATGCGCCCGCCTGGCGCCGGGAAGCTCTCTTCGATGCCCATGGGGGTGCCCGGCAACTTGACCGAGTAGAGGCCACCGGTGCCGACGAAGTTGCGCCACTCCGCCTGCATGACCCCATCGTCGAGCCCCTTGTCCGACCGGCCCATCTGGCTCACGAAGAAGCCGATCATGGCCACGACCAGGGCGGCGACGATGATCCAGGTCGTCAGCCCGAGGCCGGCGGGTTGAGGCGGCCGGGACTCGTAGGCGAGTTTCACGGAGTCGCGCAGGTCGGCCTTGCACTGAGGGCACTTCAGCGTCCGACCCGCCAGGCGCACGGGAACCGGGGTGATGGTATGACAGGCCGGGCAATGGACTTGGAGGTACATGGATTCAAGGGCCTGGGCAGCAAGACGGTCAGGGCGGCATCAACTCGGCCGCCGGCCCGCCAGCATGAGGTCTTTCATCTCCCGCACGGCCCGCTCCAGTCCAACGAAGACGGCCCGGGCGACGATACTGTGGCCAATGTTCAGTTCTTCGACCATGGGGATGGCCGCGATCGCATGCACGTTCAGGTAGTTGAGGCCATGGCCCATGTGGACCTTCAGCCCCAGGCGCGCGGCCAACTCGGCCGAGCGGGCAAGGGCGGCGAGTTCTTCATCGACCGCTGGCGTGCCCCAGGCCTCGGCGTACCGGCCCGTGTGGAACTCGACGGCCGCCACCCCGAGCGCGGCGGACTTCTCCACCTGGCGGGGGTCCGGACCGATGAAGAGCGAGACCGGGATGCGGGCGGCCCGCAGGCCCGCCACGGCCCGGGCGACTGCGGCTTCATGGGCCACCACGTCCAGTCCGCCCTCCGTCGTGATCTCCTCACGCCGCTCCGGCACCAGGGTGACACAGTCGGGCCGATGCTGAATGGCGATGGCCACCATGGTATCCAGGGCCGCCATCTCCAGATTGAGGCGGCAGGTCACGGTCGGTCGCAACCGCACCAGGTCGCCGTCCTGGATGTGGCGTCGGTCCTCGCGCAGGTGGATGGTGATGCCGTCCGCCCCGCCGAGCTGGGCCAGGACGGCCGCCCAGACCGGGTCGGGTTCGTGGCCGCGGCGCGCCTGCCGCACCGTGGCCACGTGATCGATGTTCACGCCCAGACGCAACATGGTCTCGGTCACAGCGTCCAACCTGAGCGATAGGGCCGGCGGACCAGCTTCGCGGCCTCGGGGAGCACGGCGCACAGGGCCGCGTGGAAGTCCGCC
>CALLZJ010000202.1 GCA_937858435.1 uncultured bacterium | reverse complement strand
CATAAGGAGTGACGTTCAGGAACCTGTCCCAGTCATCCGGGCCCGTTTCCCAGAACGGCTTTCGAGCATCCGGCGTCGGTTCGGCGCCAGAATTGCCCGCATTGTTGACGGGGATATCGACACTGCCGAACATTTCTGCGCCGGCGGCAACCATTTCCTTCACCTGGTCCAGCTTCGTGACATCACAACGATAGGGAAGCGCCTTTCCGCCGCGAGCGCGAATCTCCTCTGCGACTGCTTCGGCGCGCTCCTGGACAAAATCGTTGACGATCACGCCGCCGGCGTTGTGCGACGCCAGATGGAGCGCCGCCTGCCTCCCGACGCCCTGGCCGGCCCCCGTCACCAGCAGGTCGCAGAGCGGTAGACCTTCCAGGTACTCCATGACGATGCAAGGGCCGAAGACGGGGTCGACGCCGGTCTCCAGCAGGGCGACCACGTGCGGGTGCTGGAACTGTCTCAGGAAGGCCATTTCCCGATTGAAGAGTTCATGGAAGCGGAGGTCGTCCTTGTACTTGTCGTGCATGACCTTGACGACGACTTTGTCGCCGGTGGCGGTGGCCCGAGCCAGGTAGGCTCGTCCCATGCCGCCCTCGCCGAGCAGCGCATCCAGTTCATAGCGTCCGAGGACGAGATGGGTCGCACCGAAGGTGGACATCAAGCACTCACTTGCCAATCCGCGGGCGGCATTGCCAGACGCGGTGCCGCTGTTCATTATTAAAACACTTCTCGTCTGCCAAGCCAAGCAGTTTCAGGCGCCGCAGGCGGCACAGACCGACCAGCAGCCTGCGAATAAGGAAGAGACTGGATGAGGTAACTCCCGACTCGTGGGCAGGCACGTAAGGGATATGGTAGGCTAAAAGCGGAGCGCGAGCCGGCCGGACGGCCGCTGCCTGCCTCGGCAGGGAGAGGAAAGTCCGGGCTTGGCAGGACCCGGTGGTGGGTAACGCCCACCGGCCGCGAGGCCAGGGAAAGTGCAACAGAAAGCATACCGCCACGGTCGTCCGACCGGGGTAAGGGTGAAAAGGTGCGGGCGCAAGCCTTAATGTAAGAGCGCACCAGCAGCCGGGTGACCGGCTGGCTCGGCAAACCCCACCGCAAGCAAGGCCAAATAAGCGAGCAGGACTGGGTCCGGTCCGTTACGACTCGCGGGTAGGTCGCTCGAACCTGCTGGCAACGGCAGGGCTAGAGAAATGGCCGTCACGCCGCCTCGGCGGCGAACAGAACCCGGCTTACAGGCCGACTCGCGCTCCCTTCTCCACTCCCGCACCGACTACTCAAACACCACCACGTCCGCCACGTTGACCTTGATCTGGAACGAGTAGCTGACCCGATTGGGAAAGTTCGGATCGCGGGCCATCGTCAACTTGAGCGGCCCCGACTTCAGACTCCGAGCCTGCGTGAAGCCCGGCTTGGGATTCTGCACGGTCAGAAAGGCCGACTGCGGCGTGCCCGACCAATTGATGCAGACCACGGCCAATCTGTCCTGAGACTCGAGGACCACAGTCTCAACGACCAGGTTGTCGGTGACGACGTGGTAGACCGCCTCCGACGACCCCATGACGATGAGGTCACCAGTCTCCAAATCGGTGATCTCAGGCAGTTGGTGGTTGCTCTGAGCCGCAGTGCCGCCTGGCTTCCAGTCCGCGTCAGGCAAGTAGGCCCGAATGTAACTGCTCGCCAGGTAGCTGCCGTAGGTGTAAGTCACCCCCTGGCCATGATCATGGCGAATAATGGCCGGGTTGCCGTCGGGGTACTTGGCAAACACCACTGCGGTTGGCTTTGCCTTGAACCGAAGCTTCGTGCCCAGGGCATCGAGGTCGAACTCCTTGCCCGGCTGCCGCCACTGGATCACGTCCAGACGCTGGACCTTTCGCAGCCCGGCTCGAGGCTCGACGAGCGGCATCCCCACGTCGAGGCTGGCTTCCGAAATCCCAAGCACCTCGTCCAGGGAATCGAGCGGCTGATTGAACTCGTCCCGAAAGGCGCCGCCGCCGTGTACTGAGAAGGCGCCGCCGTTCTCGATCCACAGTCGCAAGGGCCGCACCGTGGCCCGCTCCAGGTGATTCCCCACGAACAAGAGCCCCTTGTAGCCTTCGAGGCGCCCCGTCTGCACGTCGGTCTCGGTGAGGCAATCCACGGCGTAATGGGCGAAACGCAATGCAAAGTAGAGGGCTTCCCGTTCGACCTGAATACTGGCGGCATCGCCGTACATTTCACTAGCCAATGAGACGAGCAGGGCCACCTGGGCCTTGCGTGGCGGCACGGCATGAATGAAGGCTTCCACTTCCGCCGTGTCAGTTAGCAGTTGATGGATCATCCGCCAGTGGGCCTCGGAACTGGCCCGCAGCGGCCAGGGGTTCTCCGGACTGGGAACGGGATCGAGGCCATTCCAATCGAACCACCTGGCCCCGTGGCCGACGGCCAGCCAGTATTCCCGCTGCAGGTCCTCGGGGGTTTGCCAATCCGTGGATGCCGTCGGAGTCCAGGTCAAAGGAGCGAACGCGGTTTGCTCCGCCGCCGCTGACCGCAGAATCGACAGCGTCCAGCCGCCGACCTGCGGGGAGAAGATTGGCCTTTCGAATAACTGGGCTTCGGCCCAGGGTCCGGTCAGGGCTCGGCTGCGGTGGGCTTCGACCCAGAGAGTGGGATGCGTCCAACCGTTCATCCCGGGCCGCACCAACTGAGCCACGCGCGTCTGGGAACTTGCCACACCCTCGACGGCCTTGGTCCAGGAAGCAAGCTGCTCGCGCTGCCGCTCCCAGGCGAACCGATGCGAGTGGAAGAAGAGCGGAGCCTGCCGGTCCTCAAACTCCAGTTTGGCATCGTCCAACGAGCGGAGCTGGGCGCGCTTCGGTTCGATATCCAGTTTCTTGAGGAAGGCGATGAAGTCCGCATCGGTCAGGTCTTTCGGGACTGTGAATTGCGTGGCCGTGAGGGGGCTCGGCGCGCCTTCGAGCACCACCCGAGCCAGGCGCGCGTGGTCGCCGATCTGCCGAGCCAGTTCGGCGGGAGCCAGAGGCGCCGGCGCCTCCGCTCGCAGCCGCCGCTCGCCATTGCGTGCCGGCTCCGCCACCTCGGGCTGATCGTTGGCTCCCAGGCGGGCAGCGATCTTGCGGCGCAGCTCGTTCTCCGCGGGTGCAGCTCCAGGTCGTGACGGCAGCAGGCCGAAGTGGAGGAAGTGCCGGCTTGGCGTCTTCCGCTGGGGGAAAGTCTCCACCAGCTTCCACAGGGCCTCGAGTTCCGCCAGAGCCTCGGCCTGGGTCATGGCGCTCGGTTGCGTGGGCAACACGGCCGGGACCAGAGCAGTCGGAGTGAGCGTGGTCTTCTTGGGCCCTTTCTGACATCCCAGCCCCGCAACGCCCGCCAATACCAGGAGTACCAGTCTGACCTTCAGGGGCATCATGAGGCACGCTCTCATGCGGGGAGTGGATCGTTGTAAATCGGCACTGCTGGGCATAATATACAAGCACATCCGCCGACTTGGCCCACCTGTGCTTGACCATGCCTCGCAGATACGAAAGGAAACCTATGTCGCTCCGCCGTTCCGCCGTCGTGGCCTCGCTGCTCGCTTGCCTCCTCACCGCTGGCTCGTGGGCCCAGGAGGCTCCAGCCAAGCCCAAGACCGTCAAGGTGGAGCGCGGGCCGTGCCATTTGGACGTGACCATGCGGGGCGTCTTTGAAGCCGGCGCCAGCCAGGAACTCATCATCCGGCCGGAGACCTGGGCAGGCTTCACGGTGCTGAAGGCGGTGCCCCACGGCAGCCCGGTCAAGAAGGGCGATTCGCTGTTGACCTTGGACATGACCAAGATCGATGAGGCGCTAAAGGACATG
>CALLZJ010000201.1 GCA_937858435.1 uncultured bacterium | reverse complement strand
TGGCGGAACCACGCTGGTCGTCGGCAGTAGGTCCGTCGGCGCAGGGGAAGTCGGCGGGCGTGCCTGGGTCGGCTGGGTCGCGTCCGCTTGGGCCAGCCCCGGGTCCCGATCGGACCTGGTGGCGATGAAGACCACCAGCGCGACGGTGGCGACGGCTATGACGGTCACGGCCAGGATCGGTGCCAGGGGCGGCTGCTTTTTGGGTGTCGTCTCACCCTCGAGGTCCCTCTTGCGCCAATCGGCGAGGGCGAGATGCGTGGGATCCTTCGACGGCTCGCGCTGCCGGGCCGGCTCCACCAGGGCCAGTTCGGCCTCCTTGGCCGACATCGTCTGAAAGAGATCGTCGGCGGGCGGAGGCGGCGTTTGAACCTGCGGCTGCGACGGTGGGCGAGAGGGCGGTGCCTGCGGCTCGACCTGCATGTGCGACGGCGGCCGCGTCTGGTCTTCCATGTCGATCGCGATCATGGTCGCGGCCCGGCGGCGGAAGCCCGTGGGGGGCTCGGGCGGTGGGGCTTCGTTGGGATCGACCTCGACCAGACCCGGCGGCGGCTGGAAAGCCTTGTTGACGGGCCTGGATGCTTGGGCAAGAAGCTCGTCGGCATCCTTGGCCATGATGGTGCCGAACGCATCGTCGGCGTTGCCGACCGGAAGGTCGGCAGGGACGGCGCGTCGGGCCGTGGGTGAGGCGGCCAAAGAAGCGCCTTCGTCGACTGGGCCCTGCGCGGCGACGGGTGCAGGCTCGGGCGGCCGAACGGGCTCCGGCACCTGCAGGGGCTCATCGTCCGGCTCGAGCGTCAACTCCAGGGCCGCGGGAGCAGGTTCGAGGTGGCGCGGCGTGGTGATCTTGGCCGCATCCTCTCGTCCGGTGCTGAGGCTACCCTCCAGTCCATGCGGCGCGGAACGGTCGCCACCGCCGCCTTCACCCAGAAAGTCGACGGGCCCCGCCTCTTCGAGCACCTGGGCGTAACTCTTGATGGGCGGTTTCTTCGGCAGGGGTGCGATGCCATCCGCTGGGATCGCCTTGTCCAGCGATTCGATGAAGGCCGAGCAAGTGTGGAAACGCTTATCGGGGCTGACCATAGTGGCCCGCACCACGACGCGCCGTTCGGGTTCGGGGAGGTAGCTCAGGTCGAGCCGGCCTTCGAGCTGCTGCATCATGAGCTCATAGGCCGAAGTGGCACGCTCGAACGGCAGCACGCCCGTCCGCAGGTGGTAGTAGGTGATGGCCAAGGCGTATTGATCGGACCACTTGGTGACCCGGCCCCGAAGCACTTCGGGAGCGGCATAATGGAACGTGAAGCCGACCGAATCCTGGTGGATTTCGGCGGAGACCTCCTCCAGTTCCACGACCTTGGCTAGCCCGAAGTCGGTCAACTTGACCGACTCGTCAACCAGCATGATGTTATCGGGCTTGATATCACGATGCTGGATGCTGACGAGCCGTTCGCCCATCCGGTGGCGTGGCGTGTTGAGGTAGTCGATCGCCTGGGCCACCTGCTTCATGTAGCTGATCAATTCCCGAGGCGGGATACCGGGTTCGCTTTTGGCGTGGTACTCCTCGAGAAGCTGGGCCATGTTCTTGTCGGCCAGCTTGGTGGCGATGATGAGCGTGGCGGGCGTCGGGGCGCCAAGCCGGCCGCGGATTTCGTCGGGGATGGCCTGGCCGTGCCGATCGAGCAGCCAGTAAGCCCGCAATTCCATGAGGCCGTTGTGGGAGACGCGCTGGATGATTTCGAGGGCTTTGAATTCCTGCTTGCCGCGACCGCCGGCCCGGTCCAGGTCGCGGATGATCTTGAGGGCGACGGGGATGCGCCCCGGGGCAACTGCTTCCCACACTTCACCGTAGGCACCGCGTCCCAGGCACCGGACAAGTTTGTGGCCGGGCACGATCTCGCTGCCGGCCTCGACGACAAGCCCAGTTCGGCCGCTGGTGCTTTGCTCGACGGCTCGCCGCATCTCGCGGGCCATGTCCAGGCAGGTGGCGAATCGGCTCGACGGCTTGCGGGCCAGCGCTTGCCGGACCACCTGCTGCTCGGCGGAGTTGAGGCGGGTGAGGTCGAGCCGGCCTTCGAGTGCTTCCAGGATCACCGAGTTGGCGTCGTTGCGCGAGAAGGGCAGCGTACCCGTCCGCAGGTAGAAGTAGGTCATCGCCAGCGAGTACTGGTCGGTCGTACTGCTGGGCTTGCCCTCTTCAAGCAACTCGGGGGCGGCGAAGGCCAGCGTCACCGCGGGATTGGCGGTCGAGCGATTGTCGCCCAAGACGCGGGCCCGGCCGAAAACGCAGACCTGGGCAGCATCGCCGACTATGAGCACATTTTGCGGCTTCACGTCGCAAAGCTGAATGGAGGCAGGGCCCTGGCCCAAGTCGTGGCGAGGACTATTGAGGTGGTCCAGGGCTCGAGAGGCATCTTCCAGGTAGTTGAGCAGCTCGGCGATGGGGACGCCGGTCAGTCCCTGGTCCTTGCATTCCTTGAGGCGGTCGAGCAGGCTCTTGTCGCCGAGCCCCATGGCGAAATACATCTCGGTCGGGCGCTGCTTGCTGTTGCCCGTCGGATCGACGTCGACTTCTTCGAGGATGCGGCCCTCGGGGTCCCGCAGCCACAAAGCCAGGATGGGCGTAAGGTTAGGATGTCTGATCTTCTTGACCCGCTGGACGGCCCGCCATTCCTTGAGCCCGGTCCGTTCGCTCAGGTCGATGATCTTGAAAGCGACTTCGGTGCCGCCCGGGGCGGTGGCATGCCAGACCTCGCCGAAGCCACCTCGGCCTAGAAACCGGGTGAGCCGGTAGCCGGTGACCGGTTCATCTCCCTGTTTATACGCACGGCCCATGCGAGTCCCCCGGCCTGCTCCAGTAGGCCATTATAGCTTCCTGAAATTGCCGAGGGGTATGGAAAACTCGGGCTCCGAGCAGATGAGGGGGGTGGGATTCTACTGCCTGAAGACCCCCATCGGGCTCTCATCCTTCGGGACGGTTGACAAATGTCAGGCTGGACTGCCCATCAGGGGCCACCGTCCGGGAAGCACAGCTCCCAAGGCGTCCAGCGTTGCCTCGGCCATTGACTGAGCCGTGAAGCGTGTCCGGACGGCAATCTGGCCTGATTCCCCACATCGTTTCCGCCGTTCGACGTCGAGCATAAGCGGGCGCAGGCCCTCGGCGAGGGCCTCGGGTCGGTCCGGCTCGACCAAGATGCCTCCCTGCGTGGCATCCACGATTTCCGGGAAGGCACCATGGCGTGGCTGGACCACGGGCACACCACAGGCGAGGGCTTCAAGGAGATAGATGCCTTTTGGTTCGTGGTATGTGGCAGGAACCGAGAACAGATCGAGGCTCGAAAGGAACGCAATCTTTCCCGCATGGTCCGGCTCGCCAGCATAGCGGAAACGTCCGCCCCAGCCAGCCTTCATCGCCCGCTGCCGCTGCTCGTCGAGGTAGCCTTGCCGGTTCGGTGCCAGATATCCAGCGGCCGCGAACTCCCAAGGTGGCAGGTCCGGCTGCTTTGCGAGGTGGCCCAGGGCTTCCACGAGTACGTGCAGCCCCTTCTCCGGCGCGATCCGGGCGAGATAGCCGATGCGCAGGGTCGGGCTCTGATCCTCTCGTTGACGTTCGGGGAAGCCGTTCAAGTTGATGCCGGGATAGACCACACGTAGGGCGCTGGCCGGCAGACCGAGATAGCCAGGCATGAAGTCGGCATAGTACTGGCTTGAGGCCAGGAAGAGGGGTAAGTCGGCACAGTTGGCCTGGATGAGTGCAATAGCCTGCTGGCGCGCAGCGTCTGGCAAGGCATCCAGGAAGATGTCGTCCCCTTGTAGCAGCGGCACGATCGGACAGCCGAGCCGCTCCCGCAGCACGGGAACGAGGCCGGAGAGCAGGACATTGGTTAGCAGTACGACATCCGGCTGGACATGGCTCCTCAGCCAATCGGCGAGTCGTTCAAGCTCTCGGGCTTGATGGCCACGTGGGCCACGCAGCATGGAGAGCGTCAGACCCACGAGGTCCTCGGCCTGGGTATTCACGGCCATCCGGGACGCCAGGCGCAGGAGCCAACGTTGACTGAGAGCCCGGCTCAGCCAGCCGGGCATACGCCGCAGCCACGGATACTGTTCTTCGAGATAGACGCTGATGCCGCCCAGAAAGACTCGGCGCGTGGAGACATCCGTTTCGTCCGTGCGAATGGGCGTGTAGGTGGGGACCAGCACGCAATCGTGGCCAAGCTGATGCAAGGCAGTGGCCAGGGTGTTGT
>CALLZJ010000200.1 GCA_937858435.1 uncultured bacterium | reverse complement strand
CGTGGCAGGGGGGTCGGCCTGGCGAAGAGCCGCGGCCGCGGCCGAGCCCTGCCCAAGCCGCTGCCAGGCCGAGTAGAGATAGAGGCAAGGCCGTGCCTCGTCCGGCCGTTCGGCTCGAGCCTTCTGCAGTTCGCTGGCGGCCCGGCAGAAGAGGGCCTCCGCCGTCAACTCGCCTGGCCCCACGGTCTCCTCGGTCCGCCGACAGCCGAGCAGGTAGAGACCGATCCCGCGGTGCAGGTGCTCGGAGTACTCGTTGTCATCTTCCTCCGCCAAGGCGACCAGGCGACTGTGGCTGTGGATCAGGTAGCGGAAGGCCAGATCCCCATGCTCCTGGCCCAGGGCGATGAACAACTCAAAATGCAGCTTGGCCTTGTCCCCTTGCTTGAGACGGTAGAGCAACTCCGCCAGTTGGGCCCGGACCAGGATCTCCTCCGGATGCCGGGCGACATGTTGTTCCAGGAGGGCGGCGGCACGTTCAGGTTGTCCATTTTCCAGTGCTGCCGCCGCCCTCGCCATGGCGTCGTCCGCCGGGGTGGCGGGTGCCCCCAGCGGCGCCGCCGACTCCTCCGCGCCGGGTCGGACCAGGCGGTTTGGAGGAGCACCGTCAAGACGCGTGGAATCGAGCAAACCGAGCAAGGCGAGGAGACCCAGGCAGACCAGCGAAACCAGGCAGGCAGGCTGCTTCATGACCGGTCCCGTGGGCTGGAGGTTCAAGCGCCCTTGTAGGAGCGTGGCAAGGAATATATCGCCCGGCAAAGTGCGGTGAGTTGAATCTTCGGCGGGAATTGAAGAAGTTCCGTGACCCTGGTATTCGAGACACGATCGGCTCGACGGCGCGGTCCACGCGGCATCGGTAGCCTGGCCAGACCCGCCAGGGCTCGTCGCTCAAGATCGGGGTGATTCAAAAATCAGGCTGTCGGCGCCACCAGCGCAAGATACTCGGCCAGGGCCTCGCGCCAGGGACGCAACCGGGGCACCCCCTGATGCTCCGTCGCCAGCACGCTGTACTCGGGACGGCGGGCGCGGTCGTTTCGCTCTGACGATGGACACTGAGCCAGCTCGACCTGGAGCCCGGCCCGTTCGAAGATTGCCGCCGCGAACTCGTGCCAGGAGCATTGCCCCGCGTTGGTCAGGTGGTACAGTCCAAACGCACTCTCCTGAATCAGCCGCAGCGTACCCTCTGCCAGGTCGGCGACGCTGGTGGGCGTGAGCATCTGATCCGCCACCACTCGGAGCGGCTGGCCGGCCCGGCCCAGTCTCAGCATGGTCAGGACGAAGTTGCCCCCTTTGCCCCCCGCTCCGGCCACCCCGGGCCGGCCATACAGCCCCGACGAGCGGATGATGAAATGCTGCTCGCAGGCCTGGCGCACGAGATGCTCGCCGGCCAGTTTGCTCGCACCGTAGACGCTCACGGGACCGGGAGCATCGCTCTCCCGGTAGGGGGCGGGGCGAAAGCCTACCAGGCCGAAGACGTAGTCCGTACTGAAATGAACCAGCACCGCACCGAGCGCCTGGCAAGCCCGTGCCAGAGCCAGCGGTCCCAGGGCATTGACCGCAAAGGCCTGCTCCGGTTCTTCCTCGGCCTGATCGACCAGGTTGTAGGCGGCACAGTTGAAGACCACCCGCGGCCTCAGGTCGCTGAGCACCGCGGCGACGGTCTCGGGCCGGGCCAGATCGAGTTGGGCTCGGGTCAGGCCCTGGGTCTCTGCCGCGGGCAATCGTTGGAGGAGTTCCTGCCCAAGCTGCCCGGCCGCGCCGCAGACCACGTAGGAAGCCTCAGACATGTCCCGCCTCGGGGTTACTTGCGGAGGAAGGCCTGCTGCATGTCATCGGCGGAGAACCCCTTCGCAATCTGACCCTCGGCGGCGTAGAGGTAGAGGGCCGCGATGTAGATCTGCTTCAGTGTCGACATGACGAGTCCGACGGCGACCAGATACAAGACCCCCACCGCACTGAGCAGGAGGAACGCCTGGCCGAGCGCCACGCCGACCATGATCAGAGCGAAGCCCGGTAGGCAGGCCAGGAAGCCGATGATGCCCAGACTCAGATTGCCGGCGAGCCCTTCGCCCCACTTCTGCCTCAGAATCGCGGCCGAGCGTTTGAGCGCGTCGATCGGCCCCACCCCCTCGATGGCCAGGACCGGCACCACCAAGTATGTCGCCACCGACCAGGCCAGTCCGATCAGCGAGACGATGAACCGTCCGAGCTTCTCGGCCCGCTGCTCGATGGCCTTCAGGATCATCCCGACCGTGGCGGCGACGAGGGCCCAGGCCAGGATCTGCGGCAGCCGCCGGGTCGCGGCCGCCAGCCCATCGCCCATAGTCGGCTCGCCGCCCTTGAAGTGGACGATCGCACAAGAGGCCAGGGCGGCATTGAAGTAGACGATGATGAAGTAGTTCACGAAGTAGAAGGCGAAGGCCAGGAGCGGCCCGACGATCTGCTCGGTCGTGGTCGCGTTTTGTGGCTGCCGGGCCGTGTCCATGAAGCGCTCGGCCCATTCCGGAAACAGCAACATCGGGGCGATGAAGGAGAGCATCACCACCAGGCAGGCCAGCCCGCTCAGGACCGGAAAGAGCAGCAGTGTCTTCTGTTTCTTGAGCACGTCCCAGCATTCGCCGATGATCGACCAACTGCGGCTGATGGTCTGGAACATGTCGGAGCTCCGGTGGGAAGGGTCGCGGTCTGTCACTGCCCAAGGTATCATGAAGAGACGCTCCAGGCCAGCATGGACTCGACTCCCAAGGAGACAGGGCGGGCATGGCCCCACCGACCGCAGCAGATCCTTCCCTTTCCCTCACGCCGCGCCAACTCCTGGCGCAGGCCCGGAGGGTGCGCTTGCAGGTCCGTCGCGCTGCGGCCGCCTTGCCCGGCGGCGACTTCCTCAGCCCCTTCAAAGGCGCGGGGCTGGCCTTCGAGGAACTCCGGGCCTACGAGCCCGGCGACGACATCCGCCACA
Organism: uncultured bacterium; assembly: GCA_937858435.1. Classification (GTDB taxonomy): domain Bacteria; phylum Planctomycetota; class Planctomycetia; order Gemmatales; family HRBIN36; genus CALLZJ01. Next base: position 2,338 of record CALLZJ010000200.1, on the reverse strand, counting down.
TGGATTGGAACGTGACCGCGCGGCTGGGCCATCCCTATGTTCGCCGTTTCGTCGAGGAGCGCGAACTGCAGGTGCTCGTGTTGGCCGACCTCAGTGCCAGCCTGGCCTTTGGCGCCCCGGGCCCCACGCTCCGCCGGGCCGCCGAGCAGATCGTTGCCTTCCTCGGACTCGCCGCCGAGGAGCATCGGGCTCGGCTTGGCCTCGCCCTCTTCACCAACCACGTGGAGAGCTACGTGCCGCCAGCCCGAGGCCAACGTCATCTGCTTCGCGTCCTCCAGGTCATGATCCAGGCTCGGCCTGCCGAGCGCGGCACATCGTTGCACAACGCCTGCCGCTTCGCTTGCCGCGTCCTGCGCCGCCGGGCCGTCCTCTTCCTCATCAGCGACTGGCTGGCCCCCTGGCCCGAGAGTTGGCTTAGGCGCCTGGGCCGGCGTCACGAGGTAGTCGCCGTGCGCCTGGCCCATCCCCGTGCCGAACGCTGGCCGGCCGTGGGGCCCGTCCTGCTCGAAGACCTCGAGACCGGAGCCCGCTCATTGGTCGACACGGCCCGGCTGCAGCCCCAGCCACGACCCGACTGGGAAAGCGTGATGGGGTCCGCTCGCATCGACGCGCTCACGCTCAGCTCTCCAACAGCCGCCTTGCCCCAGTTTGTGGGCTATCTGCTGGGGCGGGGCCGAACCCCCGGGCCCGACGCTCGGATTGACCCGCGGGCCAAGCGGACCTAGACTCGTCGTCATGGAGCTAATCTCTCTGGGGAATGGACGCCCATGTCGCCACGCCGCTGCAACCTCCTGGATCGCCAGCCCATCTGCCTCTTGCTGGGGCTACTGGGCCTGAGCTTCGCCACGGGATGCCAGCGGGAGGCGGGGTTGAATCCACCTCCCGAGGCCGTTCCCCCGGCACTGGGCGCCACTGCTGCTGGCTCCGGAACATCCACAACCACTGTGGCCGTCAGCACCACGGCGAGCGGGTTGCGAGTCGAGGGGGACGGCAACTTGGGCTCGGCCGACTTCGGCGAGGAACGGACGGCCACCTTCACTCTCAGGAATCCCACAACCCGGGCTCTTACCCTCAGCGTCGTTCGCAAGAGTTGTGCCTGCGCCTTGGTCGAGGTGGAGCCACGGACCGTGCCGCCCGGTGGCTCGGCGGCCGTTCGTCTCCGCTGGCGGCCCGAGTTTCAACAAGTCGAGACCCAGGAGGACCTGGCGGTCCGCATGTGGGCCGAGTTAGCCGAGTCTGAAAGCGGGGCGATCACACGGCTGGAGGCAGTGGGCCAGATCGCACCCCGCTTGATGCTCCACCTGCCCCGGGGCCGATTGGACCTGGGGCGTCTCGATCTGGCAGACCTCCAGGCCGGGCGCGATCTGGTCTTTGAGGTCTACTCGAAACAAGAGACCGTGACGGAGCCGCCACGCCTCACGACCAGCCACAAAAGCCTGGAGCCCCAGGCGGTGGAAGCCTTGCCGCCCGACCGGCTGCTCGCCCTTGGTGTCAAAAGCGGCTGGCGTCTGACCGTTCGGGCCAGGCCGGGCCTCCCGGTCGGCTCCTGGCTGGAGACAATCTCGATTCACACGAGCCTGTACCCGTTTCCCCTGTCCGCTCCGGTGACGGGGCAGGTGGAGACCGGAGCTGTCAGCCTGACGCCCGGCTTCGTCGATCTGCGAACGGCCGGTCTGTCGCTCGGCCGGGGCTACCGCTGCCCGCCGCTCCGCCTGGTGCTGCGCGGCGCGGCCGAGCCCACGCTCCGCATCCAGCAGGTTGAGCCTGGCTTTCTCCAGGTCGAGCTGAAGCCTGCGGGGGCAAACGCCTGGGACCTCATCGTCCGCTTGCCGGATGGGGATCAGGCCCGGACCGGGCTTACGCCGGAGCAGATCGATGAACTGCTTACCTTCGGCTTCGAGGGTGGCATGATCACGCTGGTGAGCGATCATCCCCAGGCGGGTACAATCCAGGTTCCTCTGTCGGGGGGTCGGCTGCGGCCGTAACGGCGGCGAAGCGGAGATCGCCCTCACGCCGGGTGATGCCGGTCCGATCCAGATACTCGCAGAGCGGCACGGCGAACTTGCGCGACGTACCCAGCAGGTCCCGAATCTCCGCGATCGTCAGCCCAGTCCCCGCGGCGAGTTTGTCTAGGACCCGGCGACGCAGCTCCGCCTCATGCTCGGCATGCAGGTAGAGGTCGCCGCCCAGGGCGACCAGGTCTCCTTCCGCAACGCAGACCTCGAAGAGGTCCTTCAGCGCCGCGGCCTGCCCCCCGGCCGACGCGGCAAAGCTGCTCGCCTCCGGCGGCTGAAACCCCGCCGTCTGGAAGGCCGCCACGATCTTCTCCCGCAGCTTG
>CALLZJ010000199.1 GCA_937858435.1 uncultured bacterium | reverse complement strand
CATGAGCCGCGGCATGCGGTCACGCCCGAGTTTCTTTACGAACGCCGCTGGGCCCTGGACCTCTTGCAACGGGTCGAGGAACGGCTGGCGGGGGGATGGCTGGCGGCGGACAAGCAGGAGTTGTTCCGCTACTTGCGGCCGACGTTGACTCGGGAGCCAGACGCCGTGCCCCACGCCGAGATCGCCCGGCACCTGCGGACGACGCTGAGCACCGTACAGAACGCGGCCCGGCGGCTGCGGCAGCGGTTCCGCGCGTTGCTACGGCAGGAACTACGGGAGCACGTGGCCGACCCGGCCGCCCTCGATGAGGAAGAACGGTACCTGTTCGAGATCCTGGCACGGGGAGGGGGTCGGCATGGCGACGGCGACGGAGCGGGGTCGCTTCCGGCCCTTGCTGGGACTCGGCAACCCACACCTTCAGACGCTGGTCGGTCACTTCGTCGCCGGGCCCGAGTTCGGCTTTCCCAGCACGCCGCGCCCTTTGACCCTCTCCGATGGCGACCGGCTCCTCTGGCATGACAGCATCCCGCCGACCTGGCAGCCTGGGGCGCGCGTGGTCGTGCTCATTCATGGCATGGGTGGATCGCATCGTTCGGGCTACCTGCAGCGGACAGCTCGGAGGTTCCGGGCGGCAGGCTGGCGGACGGTGCGGGTCGACCTGCGTGGCTGCGGCGCGGCCCTGCCCCTGGCACGCCGGCAGGCCCACGGCGGGCTTTCGTCTGACGTTCGGCAGTTGCTCGAAACGGTGGCGGCCGCGGCACCGGGTTCGCCGGTCTTGCTCGTGGGCTTCTCGCTGGGCGGCAACGTCGTGCTGAAGACGGCGGGTGAAGGGCTGCCGTCGGCGGTGCGGGCCGTGGCTGCCGTCGCCCCGCCGCTCGACCTGAATCAGTGCTCGTCCCTCATCTCCCATCCGCGCAATCGGGTTTACGATCTTTTCTTCGTCAACGACCTGGTCCGGCAGGCACGGCAGCGGGAGCGTCACTTCCCCGAGGTCAAGGCGCCGCGGCTCCTGGGGGCGGCCAAGACGCTGCGCGGGTTCGATGATGTCTACACGGCCCCGGTCTGGGGCTTTGCCGACGCGGCCGAGTACTACCGCCTGCAGAGCAGCCGGCCGTGGGTGGAGCGGATCGCCGTTCCGACCCTGCTGCTGACGGCCCGGGACGATCCGTTCATCGCCGTCGAGCCGTTCGAGAGCATCCGGCCCGGCGGCGCGGTACGGGTAGAGATCGAGGCCCGGGGCGGGCACCTGGGTTTTCTCGGGCTGGACGGCGGCGGCGGCATCCGCTGGGCCGAGGCCCGACTCCAAGCCTGGGGAGACGAGGTCCTGGGCGGAGGAGGTTCGTGAGCGGGTCGGGGGGGAAGTTCGCCGTGACGACTACTTCCGCCGGTGCCCGTGTGCAAGGACACTCCGCACGCTCGCACGGGGGCATGGGTACATGACCCCGTGGCACGGCGATTGAAGGGCGAGAGGGCGACGAGGCCCCGCGGTCGGTCGGCTCGGCGGTTGGCTACACGGCTTCGCAGCAGATGCGGAACACGAACCAGCTTGGCCGGTCGGGGAACCGCTGGCAGCAATAGAGCACGAGTTGCCCGGCGTAGGTGAAGTCGTCCCACGGCCGCTGCCGGTAGAACAGATGCACCTCGTCCCCTGTTTCCTGGTGAGCGAGCATCCGGTCCTCGGCGAGGTGGTCGTTCGGCCCCTCCCACAGCAGCACCGGTCCAACGGTTTCATCCTCGTACGGCCTGGCACTGGGGTGCTTGTCCAGAGTGACGAACAAGATGATCTTGTTGTCCTCCTGGGGTGTCACCACCCCGCGCGAGATGGCCTCCACCCCCACATGCTCCCACAGCCGCACGAGGTCGTTGCGGGAATAGGTGCTGCCCACGGCGATGTCCGCGAATGAGACTGCCACCGTCAGAGTCCTCCGCGGCAGGATGACAGCCGGAGCCGCTACCTAGCTTGACGCAGTTTCAGTGCGGAACTGGACAGGGAATCCCAGAACTCGGAAAGAAGGCCAATGCCGGAGAGCCCGGCTAGCTCCGCCTCGGCCCGGGACCCCTTCATCGGACTGCCGGTCTCTTGCCCCCGATGTAACTTCCCATCAGTACCCGCGTGCAAGGAGATTCCGAACGGCCGCACGGGGTCATGGGTACATGACCCCGTGGCACGGCGACTGAAGAGCGAATGCGTGACGTGGACCCCTCACAACCGACCTTGTGCGCGGGGTACGCCGGACGCTAGGGTGGTGGGGGCTATTGAGTCAGACGGGGAAGGTGCGCGCGGGGCTTGATCCGATGGGTCAAAGTTGCCTGATCGACCAGAGCATCCGTCCGTCCGCGGTGAAAGTCCCGGTGGGACGGTGCCGGGAGGTCGGGGCGACCCCGTGGCGGCGTCCGGCGGCCGCGTGGAAGGGCCTGGAATGGGCTGCGGGACGTCTCGGAGACGCATTTTGACCCCTGTTGCGGCCCCGTGGAGCATCGCCGAGAGGTCGTGGCGGCGCCTGGAGAGTGCGTGGAAGGGGCTGCGGGAGGGCTCGGAGACACGTTATGACCCCGGTCTTGGCCGCGTGGAGCAGTGCCGGGAGGTCGTGGAGGCCGCCTGGCGGCGCCTGGAAGCCCCGTGGCGGCGCCTGGAGACCACGTGGAACGACGTGGCGGGGGCCTCAAGGGCCCCATTTTGAAGTGTTTTCATTTTTAACATGGGGCGAACCTGCCTCATGGGGCCAGGCCGGTCCCCCGGGCGGTCAGTCCGCGTTGACCCTTAGCCGGGCTTTGCGGTATCCTTCGCCAGTTCGACTGGCCTTCGTAACTTCGCACTGAGGATGATGTGCATGAACGTGCTGCGCTGCGGTTGGGCCGTCACGCTGCTGGTGGGCTTGGCCGTCGGGGGTCGGGCTGAGGATCGCCACTTGCTCCAGTGTGCGGCGGAGAAGGGTCGGCAGTGGCAGGTTCAGATGGCCATGAACCTGCGCGGCCGGCTGGAGATTCGCGGCGCGGACAAGGTCACGCCGCTGGACCTGTCGGCCTCGGCTCAGCACGTCTTCGCCGAACGGGTGCTGCGGGACGAATCGGGCATCCCCATGAGCGTGGCCCGGCACTACTACACCGCCCAGGCCGACATCAAGGTCCATGAGAACACCAGCCAGCGGAAGCTGCGTCGAGAACGAGCCACGATGGTTGCCACACTGGCCAAGGACGGGGCCGAAGTCTATTCGCCCCATGGCCCGCTGACCCGAGAGGAACTCGAACTGACGGCCGACCATCTCGACGTCCTGGCCCTGCACAGCCTGTTGCCCGGCAAGGAAGTGGCGATCGGCTCGGAGTGGGACGCCCAGCTGCTGGCGGCCCAGGCCATGGCGGGCATGGACGGCGTCACGGACAACCAGCTCAAGTGCAAGTTCACCGGCGTACAAGGCAGCGTCGCCAGCATCACGGTCGCCGGCACCATTCAGGGCATCCATCGGGCCGCGGACCTGACCGTCGTCACGGATGCCACGCTGCAGTTCCATCTCGTGGAGAAGCGGATCATCCGCATCGAATGGCGGCAGAAGGAAACCCGGGCCCAGGGGCCGGTCAGCCCGGCTTCGACCATCGAAACGGTCACGGTCGCCCAGTGGACGCATGGCCGGGAAGCGGCAGAACTCTCCGACGGCGTCGTGGGCCAGTTCCCCGCCGCGCCCGTACCGGGCCATCTGATCCTGGAGTACCGCGATGCCAAGGGGCGTTTCCAGTTCACGTACGATCGCAGTTGGCACCTGGTCGCCAACACGCCGGAAGCCACCGTGATGCGGCTCCTGGATCGCGGTCAGATCGTCGCCCAGGTGAACATCACTCCCTGGAAGACGGTCGCCCCTGGCACCCATGTCACCCTGACGGAGCTGGAACAGCAGATTCGCGACATGCCGGGCTTCGAGGTGGATCAGTTCGTGCCCGGCCAGGAAGTGCCGGCGGAAGGCGGCGTCTGGATCGGCCGGGTATCGGCCCTGGGGCGGTCCGGCGACGTGCTCATGGTGCAGACGCTGTACGGCGTCGCCGGGCCGCGTGGCGAGCAGGTGCTGGTCGGTTTCACGACTGAATCGAACCAGACCGAGAAGCTGGCCGGGCGCGACTTCTCCATCGTCAAGTCGATCGAGTTTGGCAACATCGTGCAGACGGGAATCCGCTAGGCCGGCTGGGGCGCGAGTCCGGTCGATCCGTCAATGGGGAGAGCCTGAGCATGGATAGCCCTCGGCTGGCCCTGGTACACGATTGGCTTGTGGGGATGCGTGGCGGCGAGAAGGTGATGGAGAGCTTCTGCCGACTCTGGCCCGATGCCGCCATCCACACCCTGCTGGCCGACCCGGCGAGTCTGTCTCCCTTGCTGCGGAGCCGGCGGCTGCCCCCCACGCCGCTCCAGCGCCTGCCGGGCGTGACGCGGCTCTATCGTCATCTCCTACCGCTCATGCCGCTGGCCACTCGGAGCTGGCGGGTGGGCCCGGTCGACCTGGTGCTGAGCACGTCCCACTGCGTGGCCAAGGCGGTGCCCCTGCCGACGGGCGTGCCTCATGTCTGCTACTGCCATACACCGATGCGCTACGCCTGGCATATGCGGGATGTCTACCTGGAACGGATGCGGCCGGCGCTGCGGCCCCTGGCCTTATTCCTGCTTCGGCGACTGCGAGCTTGGGACCGGGACGCCGCCGCCAACGTGACCTGGTTCATTGCCAACAGCGAGACGGTGCGGGAGCGGATCGCCGACGCTTACAGCCGGGAGAGCACGGTGATCCATCCGCCAGTCGACACCGACTTCTACACGCCGCGGCCCACACGGCGTGAGAACTACTACCTGGTCGTCTCGGCGTTGGTGGCTTACAAGCGAGTCGACCTGGCGATCCAGGCTTGCCGGCGGCTGCGGCGGCGGCTGGTCGTCATCGGCAGTGGCGAGGAAGCCCAACGCCTACGACAGCTCGGCGGCGCGGAGGTGACTTTCCTCGGCTGGCAATCGAACGAAACTATTCGGACCCATCTCAGCCGCTGCCGGGCCCTGCTCTTCCCTGGCGAAGAGGATTTCGGCATGGTGCCGGTTGAAGCCAACGCTTGTGGCACGGCGGTGATCGCCTTCGGCCAGGGGGGCGCGACCGAGTCGGTCGTCCCGCTCACGGGCACCGCGCCGACCGGCGTCTGGTTCGAGGAGCAATCGGTCGCCGGGCTGGCGGAAGCGATCACCACGTTTGAACGCCGCCGTGCCGACATCAGCCCCAGTGCCTGCCGCTTCCAGGCATTGCGTTTCAGCCGTCAGACCTTCGAGCAGCGGATAAGCGACTTCGTCCACGCCGCCCTTTCAGGTCGGCCTCTGCCCATAACCTCCGCTCGGCCCGCCGCCCGGCAAGCGGCCTGACCCGGCCGATTGTGTCGATGGCGCCGCCTGTTCGGGTCGGCTGACCCGCCTCGGCCCCGGACTTCGTCGTCCAGTCGGACGCGCCATCGTTGCCCTTGGCGCATTCGAACGTGCCGGCACGGCCGCCGGGTGGGATCGCCCTCGCCATGCTGTTCCGATCCGGTCCGTCCGGCCGATCCCTCATCGGTGGACTGCAAGCCGATCGAGAGGTGCATGATGCTCCGGACTCTGATATTGGCCGCTGGGCTGTGGCTGCTGGGAAGCATGGACGCACAGGCGCAGATGCCCGGGAGCTACGGGCCGCCCCGAGCCTACCCGGCCGCGGACTGTCCCTGCTGCCAGGCCGAACGAGTGGAGAAGCCCGGCCTGCTCTGCCGCAAGGCGGGCCGCGATCCCTACGGCCAGCCGCGCATGACCCTGGGCGAGAAGCTCGACCGCAAGTCCTGCGGTTACGGCAAGGGGCTGGGCGACTTCGGCTGCGGTTCGCTGCGGCAGACCTGCATCTTCATCTTTGGAAGCTGCTACGACTTCTTCGAGGAACCCTGCCGCCGGCAACCCCGCCGATAGCCCGCGGAGTTGCACGGGGTCATGAGTACGCGACCCCGTGGCACAGTACCACCGTGACACTACTCTTCGGGGTGCCTGCGAACTCCACCAGCCCGACGCGGGAGCGCGGGGTCCGTCGGCCTGGCCGGTGACGCGGCGGCCTAGGGACGCCAATCGAGTTCGGGTCGGATGCGGCGGCAGAAGCCGGCGACGAGCTGGGCCGAACGGTCGAGGTCGCGCAGGCTGACCATCTCCACCGGACTGTGCATGTACCGATTCGGGATGCCGATCAGGCCGGCAGCCACACCGTCGCGGCTGAGTTGGATCGCGTTGGCATCCGTGCCCGTGCCGCGTGGGTGAGCCCGGATCTGCACGTCGATGGCATCCTCCTTGGCCGTCTGCACGAACAGTTCGTGGACGCGCGGGTTTACGTTGGGGCCGCGGCTCAGCACCGGTCCCAGCCCCAGCTTGGCCTCGCCGATCTGCTTCTTATCCTGACCCGGCGTATCGGTGGCGTGGGTGACGTCGATCGCGACCCCGACGTGGGGATGGATGCCATAGGCACTGGTCGTCGCGCCCCGGAGGCCGATCTCTTCCTGCACGGTCGAAACGAAATAGAAGCTCCCCGCCAACTGCTTGCCGTGAAGCAGCCGCAGCGCTTCCATGACGACCCAGACGCCGACCTTGTCGTCCATGCCGGCCGCCACCGCCAGCTCGTTGTGGAGCCAGCGGACACCGAGTTCGACCGTGATCGTGTCGCCGATGGCGACGGTGCTCTGGGCCTCCTCACGACTGGCGGCTCCGATATCGACCCAGACGTCGGTAAACTCGGGGACCTTCTTGCGGTCGTCGGCGGTCAAGAGATGAGGGGCCTTGCGGGCCACGACGCCAGGCAAGGGGCCAGTGCGGGTCCAGACGGTGAGCTTCTGGCCGAGCAGGATCATAATGTCCCAGCCGCCCATGGGCTGGACGTAGAGGAACCCCTGGTCGTCGATGTACTGGACCATGAGAGCCAGTTGATCGCAGTGACCCGCGAACATGACGCGGGGCTCGGCACCGGGATTGCGGACGGCGATGACGTTGCCATGCCGGTCGGTGACAACCTCGTCGGCGTAGTTCCGGGCCCAGGCGCGGACGTGCTCCTGGATGGCACTTTCATAGCCCGGCGGGCTGGGCGTTAGGAGCAAGCTTTCGAGGAACTGCGTGGATGCTTCGTGCATGGGAGCCTTCCTTTGCGGGACCAGTTCGGTTCATCTAGGCGGGGCGCTGAGCACGGCGGAGGCGCCGCCACCATTCACGCATTTGCAAGAAGATCAGCATCAGGACCACGGCGGCGCCGCCGACGATCGGAGGCCAGGGCAGCTTACTCCAGTCGAACTCGGCGGGGAGCGGGTCGCCTTCGCTCTTCTTGCCCAGCAGAGCGGCGGGATCGATCAGCGCCTTGGCCTTGGTGAGCGGTAACCAGTCGTCGATGGCGACCAGGGGCAGGCCAACCGCGGCGCTGGCCGAGGCCCGGGCGGCCGTCCGGGCGAACCAGATGCGCTGATCGGCCACGGTGCCGACCCGATCGAGGATGCCCGCCCAGGTGAGGTATTCCCGGAGGATCTGGCGGCGCTGGCGGAGTTCGGGAGCCGAGAGGCGAAAGAGGTCGACGGCCAGGGTCATGGCCTGGAGCGCGGGCCGGGGTTGAGCGAAGGCGTTGAGCATCTCCGCATACATCCAAAGGAGTCGGCCGTCGTCCGGGAGCCAGAGCAAGAGTTGCTGGACGATCTGCATGGCCTCGACCGGCGAGCCGTTCGGGAAGAGGAGCCGATCCCGCTCGCTGAGTCGACCCACGCGCCAGGGGCTCTCGGGGTCGAGAAAGACGGGCGGCTCTCGGCGTGAACGGTTGAAGAGCAGGTCGAGACCAATGGGGCCGGTGCGGCGTGGCTCATGGAGCCGGGCCTGCACGAGCCGAAGCTGAAACGCCTCGAAGCGAGCCCACTCGGGCGGAGCGACGCCGACGGCCTGTTCGAGCAGGCGCTCGGCGGCGTCGAGCATGCCGTTGAGTTGATAGACTGTGCCGAGGTTGGCGAGGATGGCAAAGTGGCGGGGGTGGGCCCGGTAGGCCGCTTCGAGAACGACCACGGCTTCCTGATAGTCGGGCAGCCGGGTCTCAGTCTTGCGGACGCGGATGAGGTAGGCCCCGAGGTTGGCCAGGTCGTCGGGACTCAG
>CALLZJ010000198.1 GCA_937858435.1 uncultured bacterium | reverse complement strand
TCGTGTCTTCGTCGTCGGCTTCGGTGAGCACGTCGATGAGGGCCTCGCGGGCAGCCTGGGCACCGGCCAGTTTCTCCGCAGGAATCGGCTGCCGTTTCACGACCCGACCGTCGGCCCGCTCCGTCGTGCTGCCCTCGAAGGTGACCATTTCCATGGTGATCAGATCGATCACGGCGGCGAAGGGCTCGTCGCTATCCTTGGGTGAACCCGCGCCCACGGGCACGGCCACCGGCACGGGCCGACCTTGCAGTCGTTCCCGCACCTCGGCCAGGGCGTTAGCGAAGTTCGCTCCGACGATGTCCATCTTGTTGATGAAGACGATGCGGGGCACGCCATACTTGTCCGCTTGCCGCCACACGGTCTCGCTTTGAGCCTCGCCCCCTTTCCGGGCGTCGAACACGACTCCGGCCCCGTCCAGAACCCGCAACGCCCGCTCTTCCTCCGCCGTGAAGTCGACGTGGCCCGGCGTATCGATCAGGTTGCAGTTCAGACCGTTCCACTGGAAGGGGACGCAGGCCGATTGGATCGTGATTCCTTTCTCCCGCTCCAGGTCCATCCAGTCGGTCTCGGTAGTGCCCTCGTCGACGCCGCCCAGGCGATGCACGGCCCCGGCGTAGTAGAGCATATGCTCAGTCGTGGTCGTCTTGCCCGCGTCGATATGGGCGATGACACCGATGTTGCGGAATTTCGTCAGGTCGAGGGAGGTCGTGCTGGCCATACGTTTGATTTCGGGAGGGGGCACGAAAAGGCAAGAGGGCGGCGGCGAAGGGCACGGCCCAAAGATCTAGGCCGCCTTGCCGGGAAGCGATCAGGCCGCGGCCACACTGACGAGGTGGGATGGTGAATCAGTCTGACGACCGGAGGGAGGGCATGGGCATCGACTGCGGCGGGGCCAAATACTCCGGAGCGGGAGCCACGCGCTGCGTCTCCTCAATGAGGCGCGGCAACGGCGTGGGCTGGGTGTGGGCCGCCGGCAAGACCCAGCCGTCGACCACGTCGTCAATGCAGCTTGTCCCGCAGGGCTCGGCCAGACGCAGGGCGCGGTTGCGCTCGCGCAGGTGCTCCGAGGCTCGAGCCTGCACGCACCACGGCACGGCACCTTGGGCGATCGTCACGTTGTTGTACTCCAGAATCGTCCCCTTCTGTCGTTCAAAGTCGATCAGGGCGACGTTGTAGTCGGCAATGGCGAAGTGCTCGTCACGGAGGGCGTCGGCCCAGTTGCGCTGTGCTTCGAGGAGCACGTCGATGGTGCTCCGACCCGCCTGAAGTTCCTCGAGCCGGAGACGCAGCACCCGGGTAGCCGCCAGTCGGCGGGCTCGCTGAATGGAGATGAGCGTTTGGAACTGGGCCAGTTCCTGATAGCTGCGCTGCAGGTTGTAGGCCAGCTTCTGCTCTTGGTCGACGAGGAAGGCCACGCGCTGGGCCAACTGGAGCTGCGCCCTGGTCACCTGGCTGTGGGCGTCGCGGAAGCCGAGCTGAGCACGCAACAGGACGCCCATACCCCAGTTGTGGAATTGATTCTGGCTGAGGCTGGCGATGGCGTTGCGTTCGGTGGGGCCGTCAAGCTGCGAGCCCAGCCCCAGCATGTCGTAGTTGGCAAACGCCCGCAGGTCGGGCAACAGGTCGTTCTGTTGCCGGAGCACGATGAGCTGGGCGGCCTGGATTTCCTGCCGGGCCTGGATGAGTTCGGGCCGCCGGGTCAGCCCCTCGGCGTAGGCGGCGTAGTAGTCGGGGCGATACGGTGCGGTCGTGGGCACATCCGCGGGCACGAGGCGATTGCCATCCTCGGGCGGCAGGCCGACCAGGTAGCGGAGGCGCCGCTCGGCTTCCAGCACACCCGCCCGGCCGGTGCCCCGTCCCATGGCCGCCATGCGCTGGGCCCGGAAGCTATGGAACTGATCCTCGATCTGGGCCAGGTCCTGTTCGGGAATGGTGCCGGCCCGGAACTTGGCCTCGGAGCGCTGCCAAGCGGCATGGGCTTGCCGCAAGCCAATCTCGCGACTGTAGAGGTCCCAGTAGGCGGCGTACAGTTCCCAATAGGCCTCCTCGACCGTGAAGAGCAGGTCCTGCACGCGTCGTTCGAAATCGGCCTGGGCCTCGTCGGCGAAAATGCGGGCGATCCAGATGCCAGGCACGCGGCCGCCAATCGGCACCGGCACCTGCGAGCGGATCGCTCCGGGATGAGTCTCACGAATCTGATTGATGCCGACGCCGAAGCCCGCGAGCAGCGGCTGCTCCACGCTCAGCGACAACGTGGGCCGATAGGCCGGGTTCACACGCGGATTGAGGTTCGAGTACTCATATTCAGTCGAAAAGGTAATGCCCGCCAGGCCGCCGGTGGGCAGCGGCTTGAGCACCGCCGTTTGCAACTGTGCCTGGTCCTGCCGGATCGCATCGACGCCGCCGAACGCCAGGAACGTCGACAAGGCATCGCCGATGGGCCGGTTCACCTTGTTCCAGGTCATAATCGACTGAGTGAAGGCATCGAACTTGGACAGAGACTGCTCGATGTCGACGGCGGCTATGGCCGGGTCGTAGGCGAAAACGCGCAGGCTGTCCGTGACGCTGGACGAAGGCAGACCGCGTTGGGGCCCGGAGAGGCTGTTGCGGCGACCACCGGCTCGATCAAAGAACTCACCCGTCCGCCCGTTTTCGAGCGCCAGGGCGATGCACTCAGCCAGTGTGATTTCGCGTTTCGGTGATTCAGGCGACAACACCGTGCGGATATCGACGCCACGCGTCACTGACCGCGGCGTCGCGGGTTCTTCGACCGGCAGGCTGGCCAAGGGGTCGAGCGCCTCGCCGCGGTAGTGGTCGTAGTCCGCCTTCGTCATGAAGCGGTGTTGCTGGCAGCCAATGAGACAGGCCGCGCCCAACAGCATCCCGACGACCAGGCAACGGCGGATGCGCGACATGGTTCTCCTTCCCGAGCAAACCGGCCGACTCGCGGCTTGACGGCCGCGACGCACTCGCAAGAGCGCGGCGCAGCCGGAGCGCTGCCGAGGTTATCGGCAAGGTCAGACAAGCGCCGCGATAAAATCTGACGCTTGTGCCGATCTTGACGATCCTGTGGCCACAAGTTGGGCAACTTGGCCGTTCACGACGTGAATGGCTCAAGGGCGCAGGCTGGACTGCTGGCCCCATCTGACACGGCCGCAGGGGCCTGGGTGGTCAGCGCAGATCGAGCTCGACTGGCGTTTCCTTCCGCTTTTCCACCGTCACGTCGCGGTTGGCCTTCTTGGTGCCGTCGCTCAACTGGCACGAAACGACATAGCTACCGGGCGCCAGGCCGCGCAGGCTTACCTCGCTTTGCTGGTTGGTCTCACCGCGGGCAACTTCATCGAACCCGCCTGTCGCGTTGCGTCGGAAGACGACGACCATGTACCCCCGCCCGCCGCGGCGGCCGTCGCGCAGCACGGTGGCCTTCACGGAGCCGAAGTCTGCCCGGGCCGCCTCCGACCGCAAGCGGGCCAGGTCGATGTTACTCGCCATCTGATCCTTCTGGCCCGCGAAGTCCTCGACCTCAACGATCACCGACAATGCGGGTTCACGCGTCGGGTCGGGCAAGACCACGCGGAAAGGATCATCCTCGGCGGGTCGGAGGAGGAACTTGGGATCGACCTGCTCGCCCCGATAGAACTTCACCGAGCGAATGGGAACTCGGCGTGGCGTAGGCGCCAAACGGAGTTCGATCTGACCGTCCGCAAGCTGAGCTTCGAGATCGGTAGGACGCAGCCGCAGGGGGTCGGCAATGACGACTTCCTTGGTCGCCTCCATCTGGCCGCGGGTGTCGCGCAGCGTCACTCGCAGTCGCAAGGTGTCACCATGGGCAGGCACGCGCAAGGGATGCTGGTAGTCGGCGACCTGCGCACTCAGGAGTAGGCCAAAGTCGGGACCGCCCTGATCCATGAGGAAAGCGGTGTGACGGGCGGGCCGACGTGGCCGGGCCACGGCCTCATCCCCGCCGAACGACGTCAAGTCCCACTCGTAGTCGACGTCGCGCAGGTTGGCCGTCGCAATGGTAAACTTGGGCTCGGTACCGGGCCGGACGTAGTCGTCGCCTTCAATCCGCACCTGCGGAGTGGTGACGATCTCAGCCGGTCGGCTTTCGTCCTGCCAGAAGTGGACGAGAAAAGCTCTGGATACGCCGTCCACTCGCACGGTGACCTCGCCCCGACCCAAACGCAGGTTGCGCTCGACCTTGAGCACCACGTCCTTGCGACCCGCGCGAGTGATCTGCTCCAGGCGAGGAGGTAGCGGGTCGGGCCGACGTTCGACTGGTTCATCGATGCCCGGCTGCGTCCGCAGTTCGATCTCCAGCGGCGCCGTCTCGGGGAAGTTCCGGAGGGCGGTAAACTCCAGCCGTAGCTCCCCGTTGCGATAGATGGGCCGCTCCAAGCGCACGAGGGCGCTGAGCGGCTCGGCACTCAGGCCCAGATTGCGACGCATGACCGGCGTATTTGTCTCGGCATCGAACAACTCGAAGGCGACCTCACGGGCCACGGCGCGCGGTTTGTCATCGGGCCGCGCCTTTTCGTAGAGCCGGCCGACTTCGGGCACGGACTTGAACTCCGAACCAGGCGGGAGCCGAAACTCACTGCTGCTCTGAACGAGTTGACCATCGATAAACATACGCACACGCAGCCGGCGCTCGACCTTATCCGGATTGTTGACGAAGACGAACAGAGGCTGCTGCACGCCGGCCGCCGTGCGCAAATTCAGCTTCGACACCGTGGGATCGATCTCATCGGTCGGGCTGATGCCGCGGGCCAGGAGCAGGCGGGGGCGCCGCAGCCGTCCGGCCAAATTGCCCAGGTCGAGGCGGCGGCTCGCCACGCGGTCACGCCACCAGACCTGCACCCAGACGCCCTTCGGCTCCGCGTCGCCGGCTTTCGCTTCTTCCAGCCCGACGAGACTCAGCCGGGCCCGCAAACGACTGGGACCGGCTTGCTGCAGAGCTGTGAGCTGAGATTGGATCCACTTCGTGTCAGCCAGAACGTTAACGCGCACGTCGTCGGGGGCCAGTTCGCCCGCCGAAAGCGAGATCCCCAGGTCGACCCCACCCGCAACGGGACCATCTTCCTCGTCGGCCTGCAGTTCGAGGCGACTCGGCAAGTCGATCTCCAGACGGGCGGCGGCCCCACCCTCCCGAAAACGGAGCGTGACCGGTGCGGTCTCGCGGAAGAACTTGGCCCACAACTCGACGTCGGCCCAAGCTGCTTCCTGCTCCAGGTAATGTCGAGTCAGCCACTGGTCCCGGGCCTGGAGGTTCGAGGTGAAGAGGCGCAGGGCAAGCTGGTTGTTTTCGTTCTTGGTGAACTCCTCCCAGGGAGCGAGCGGCCCATGGAAGTAGATGCGCGTGAGACGATCGCCGGCCAGCGTGGGGACAGCCCGCACTTCTTCGAGCTTCTCTCGGAGCCGCTGCCGCCAGAGCTTGGCCAATGGCTCACCCCAAGCGACTGGCACCGACGCCGGGGGCGAGGCGAAATCGAAGTCCTTGAACTCGGCTTCGGGCAGACCCGCGAACCGCAGCAGATCAATCGACAGGCGGGCCAAGGTGAGCGCCCGCAACTGGTTGAACTCGACGGCCCGGGGATCGGGAGCCTGGTTGGGATCGCGAGCACCGGAGAAGACGGGGGCAGCCGAGCGATGCCGTTGTTCATCCTCAAAGTCGGCCTTGGCCGTGCGGTCGCGCAGCCGCTCGCCGAGCTTCCGCCGAGCGTCAAGCAGCAGCATCCGCTCCTGGGCGGGCAGCCAGGTCCAGGCGAGCATGGCCGAGAGTTCGGCATAGTCGCCGGGATTGTCACTGGCCGAGTCGTGAATCTCCTTCAGACGCTGGCGAAACTTCTCCACCAGATCGCGGCGGAGCGTGTCGGTGCGCTCCTCGAGCCGCTTGGCCCGGTCGAGAGCGGCCCGAAGGCTCTGGGCGAGTTCCCCGGCAGCGGGAGCAGACCCAGCCGCGGGTGGCTGGAGCAGACTGTCGAGCTCACTCCACTCGGCGGCCAGCCCGCGCCATCGCTCCACCTGGTCTCGGAAGAGAGCGTCGGCCGGGCGGGCGACGATCATGTCGGCCAGACTGGGCAGGTCCGCGAGAACGGCGTCACGCAGGCGCACGGCTTGTTCCAGATCGCGCCGGCGGTCGTCCGCCTCGGCCACAGTTTGTCGAGCCGAATTGAGCTGCTGAACCAAAACAGCCGGTGGAATGTAGCCGGGGTGCGCGAGCAGGAGCAGCGCCGCCTGCCGCTGTGCCTCGGCCGCCGCCGTCACTCGAGCCAGCCAAGGCCAATGGCGGGGGTCGGCCGCCAGCAGTTCCTCGCCCCGACGCATGAGTAGCATGGCCGGTTGCACGATCTGTTGCACTTGCAGGGCGTTCTCCAGCAGGGCCGCGTTGGGGCCCGTGGGCAGATCACGCATGAAAAGCAACTCGGCATAGGAGGGCATCTGCTCAGCCGGAGGCAAACAGCGCAGCAACATCTCCAAGGACTTCTGGTTCAGCCCACGCAGTTCAGTCGCCACGTCGAAAACGGCCTTGGCCACGATCAGCCGCTTGCGCTGGTCGTCGGTCACGTCTTTGAAGAACTCCCCGTAGATCTCGTCCAGGGGCTTTTTGTCGGCTTGAGGCTCGCTGGTGACGATGCGGCGAATGGCATCGTGCAGACCGGCCGGTGGCTCTGCGGCAGCGGTGCCATGGATGAAGCGCAAGCGGGCCACGGCGGCAGCCAGGCTTGGAGTCGTGTCGCGAAACAGCGCCCGCTCTTGCGTCTGGCGGTCCCGCTGAATTTCGCCGAGCAGCTTCTCCATCTCCGCTCGGACCTCGGCGACGGACTCGCCGGTGCGCCAGCGGTCTTCCTGCAGCAGGGCCTTGGCTTGCCAGTGGTGCAACTGAGCCCCCGTCGCTCGACCGAGCCCGGAATCGCGCCAAACATCCAGCTCTTCCCAAAGCTTGACCAGTGCGGACCGGGCAGCCTTTTGTTCCTTGATCTCGGGAGGGTCTTCCGGCGGCTTGTCATCGGGTGAGGTGGCACTGGGGCTCGGTGCCGCGGCGGCCGCCTCCGACTCCGGTGTGGGAGCAGCCTTGCGGGCTACCGATAACTCGAAGTCGAACTTTTTCGTCGGGGGCCAGTAGAGCGGTGTCTGCTCCAGGGCTCGATTCAGGCGCGACCAACGTTCGACTTGTGCTTGGACATAGCGGGCCAGGCCAGCGACCGTGACCCGGTCCGGCGTCCGGGACGCGGGATCCCAGGGTGCCGCGGCCCCCCGAATCCCCTCGGCCAGGTAGTGGGCGAAGACCGACTGCCCCAGCTCATCCCCCACCAGCGAGTCTTGGAGAGGAGCCGCGGCAGAGACGACGTGGAACGTCCGATCTTCGATCTTGGCTATCGCCTCCTTGACCCCCGAACCCACGTCGTCGCCTAGAAGCCCGAGCCGAGCGTGGCGTATGGGCCGTTGCAAGTCCAGGAGCAGCAGCTTGTGCTTGCTCGGGCAACGGGCCAACGCCTGCAGCACATCATCGAGCAAGACGGCCGATTCCATGTCTTCAGGCTTAGAGTCCTCAACGAGGATATAGACCTTCCCGTCAACGACTCGGGCCAGGGCGTTGACATAGACGATCACGGGCTCGTCTGAGATTCCGGTGGCCAGGGCCTGTAGACGCTGCTGGATCAACGTCCGGCTGCGATCCGCCTGCGTGTCCTCAACCTTCCAATTGAGCGACTTGCCGAGCCGCGTCAGCAGTTCGCGATCGCGCTGGGCGAGCGGGTTGCGAAGGTGATAGCTGTCGCAGACATCGACGCAGATCGGCACCAGGACCGACTGGGGCGGCGAGCCGAACATGTAAATGAAGCCAGCCAAGAGCCCCACCAGCACCATGAGCAGGGCCGCCATGCCGAAGATTTGCCGGCCGCGGGACGTGGCACTCTTGCCGGCGTCGCCCCTACCCTGGGGATCTTCCTTCCACGAACGGGCGCGCGGCCGGGGGGCGTCGGACATGGCTGCATTACCTCCAAGCGGCGTGAATCAGTTGGCGACCAACGCCCAAGTGGTCCGTCACCGCGGCAATTCGAAGGGTGGCTCGACGGGCGTCTCCGGGTTGGGAGCACCGAGCGGCACCGTCAGCATCTTGGTCGTTGCGCGGTTGTCCTTGAGTTGGTCCA
>CALLZJ010000197.1 GCA_937858435.1 uncultured bacterium | reverse complement strand
TATCGGTCGGCGAGAGGTTGGCCAACTGGGCGGCGGCGGCGGGGTCCACGCCCGGGATCTCGGGCAGCGGCTGCTTGGTCTTGCCGGAGCCCGGCACCTTGCCCGACTTGGGGGGCTGAGCGCTGGGGGGCGGCGTCTTGCCCGAGCCCGGGGCGCCGGGCATGCCGCCCGGCCGCAACAGGTCGACCGTCGAAGGGGACTTGGGCATCTTCCGCGACGAGGGCGGGGGCGGCATCAGACCCGAGAGCTGCGAGGGCAGATCGAAGTCGACGAGCCGCACGCCGCTGTCCGGCAAGCGTCCCGACAAGCTATCCAGGCGCACCTGGGAGTCGCCGGCCGTGGTGGGGGCTTCGTCGCCGCCGATGGCGAAGCCGCCATCGTCAGGCACTTCCAGTTCGGCATGAGTTGGCGGCGGGGAGACCTTGCCAGCGCCGGGCGCCTTCTTGGAAGTGGGGAACACGAACGAGGAAGAGGCAGGCCCTTCGTCCTCGGAAGCGAGCAGGTCCATCTCCCCTTCCTTGGCCACGAGGATGATGTCGCTCTTGCTGTCGGTCTTCTTGCTGGAGCCCCGCCGCGGCTCATCGCCGGCGAAGATGTCGGCCGCGTCAGCGGGCATCGCCACCTGCACGTCTTCATGGGGCGTCAAGTGGACTTCGTCCGAGGGCGACATTACGATCTCGGCTTCCACGGGCTGCTCTTCCATCTCGGGGGTGAGCGGGACGGGGGGCAACTCACCGGCCGGCGGCTTGGCCATGCGGCCGCTCTTGCTCATCTTGCCGCTCTTGGGGGCCAGCGAGGGCACTTCGATGGAGCTGGAAACGCCCATTCGCCGGGCCAGTTCCTGGATGTCCTGCACGCGGAAGCGCCAAGTGCCGCGGTCGGAGAAGGCCCGCACCTCACGCCGCTGCGCCATGGCGTTGAGGTCTTGCGGGGACATGTTGAGCATTTGGGCGGCTTGTTCGAGCGAGCAGAAATCTTGAGCCATGGAGACGGTCTCCCAAATGCGGATAGCGCCGCGCTGCCGAGTCGAAGAGGCGCAAGGCCAAAAGGATGGGTCCGTGGACGTGCGGACGATCCACCCCTTCGATTTTAAAGTATGCTCACCTGAATGCAAGCAGAAGACTAGGGGGGCGGCGGCCCGGGCGTCGGCCCGAAGGCCAGTCGCGCCGGTTGTGCGGACGCCGCCGAAGGCAGGACCCGCCCCGCCTCAGCTTTGGAGGCACGCTCAGGCCCGCTGCAGGGGCTCCAGGCTCTGCCTTAGCGCTTGAACCCCGGCCTGGATCCCCTGGGGATGGGCGAAGATGGCGGAGGCGGCCACCAGCACGTCCGCCCCGGCCGCCGCGACCCGCGGTGCCGTGCCGGCATCGACCCCGCCGTCGACGGCGACCTCGCAGTTTAGACCGCGCCCGTCGAGCAGGGCCCGAATCCGCTGCAATTTCCCGAGCGTGCTTTCGATGAAACGCTGGCCGGCAAAGCCAGGATTGACGCTCATCACCAGAACGATGTCCGCCTCGGCGACAATCTCATCGAGCGCCGCCACCGGCGTCCCCGGGTTGATGGCCACGCCGGCCTTGAGCCCCAGGCCGCGGATGTGGTGCAAGGTGCGGTGCAGGTGCACGACGGCTTCGGTGTGGACGATCAACGTTCCGGCCCCGGCGGCGGCAAACCCCGCCAGGTAGTGGTCCGGACTATCGATCATGAGATGCACTTCGAGCGGCACCCGGGCCACGCGCTTGAGGGCCTCGACCACGACCGGTCCGAAGGTGATGTTCGGCACGAAATGGCCGTCCATCACGTCCAAATGCAGCCGGTCGACCCCAGCGGCCTCGGCCTGCCGGACCTGCTCCGCGAGATGGCCAAAATCGGCACCGAGGATGGAAGGGGCAAGCTTGACGGCACGAGGCATGGGCTGTTCCGCATCGCAACCTGAAGAGGGCACACTCCGAAAGTCTACGCCCCGCCCGTGCCTTTGGGTACGCCGGGTGGGCTTTGCCCAGCCCGTGGCCGTTCGATTGCTCAGGCGGCCGGGCAGCCCCCCGGGGTGCGGAAATGCAATCGGGCGATTGTCTGAGCTGAGAGGGAACCTATAACGACAGTCGACCTTGATCCGCGACCGCGAACCGCTCCGAGACTCCGCCCATGGCCGACAAGAGACTGCAGTGCATCGTGGTGACGCCGGAACGCACGGTGGTCGACGAAGCGGTCGACTTCGTGGCGGTCCCGCTCTATGACGGCGAGTTGGGCGTGCTTCCGGGCCGGGCGCCGCTTATTGCCCGCATGGGCTGCGGTGAGCTGCGGACCCACGGCGGAGGCCAGACCCGGCGGTACTACGTGGACGGCGGCTTCGTGCAAGTGCGGGGCCAAGCCGTGACCGTGCTCACACCCCGGGCCAGTAAGGCTGCCGAGATCGACCCCCACAAGGTGGACGAGAATCTGGCCACCGCGTTGGCCCAGGCCGGGAACAACTCCGACGCTGCCCTGGCGGCCCGCAGCCGTGCCACCGCCCAAAAGCGCGTCGCCGCCCGCGCCAGTCAGTAGCCACTTCTTCTGCTCAAGCCGATCCCGCGGAGGCGCGCCCTGGCGTCCGGCGCCAGGCCTCGTCGTCTTCCAATACCCAAACTCGCCGCTTACGCCGAACGGGTGTTCGTTCCCTTCGCACAAACCCCTGTCCTTCTTCCGCGCCGAGTAGCCAGGCCTGGATGACGAGCAGCGTGACGAAGTAGGTGATGACGGACTTCTGCCAGAGTCCGTAGCCGCCGACGCCGAGTAGAGTCAGGAGTGCAACGGGCACGGCCAGGTGGATGAACAGCCAGCCGCTTCCCTGCCAGCGCAAGAGCAGCGCGAAGTGGGTGTAGACCAGGCTCAGGAGCACCAGGGATGCGAGCAGATGGGCCGTGTCGTCCGACGGCGTCAGGGCCACATAGGTGAAGAGGCCGCAGGCCACAGTGCAGATGAACGCCTGCCCCAGCCGGCCGGTGCGGACGAGTTGGGCCAGGTGCAAGGCTCCCACTAGCCCCAAGCAGGTGAAGACCGCGGCCGCCAGGGAGGCAGCCGAGCCATCGCGGAACTCGCTGAGCGGCCGTCGTAGCGTCTCCGCCGTCGGCAGCGCGCGATGCATGATGAGCAGCAGACTGGCATACGCCGCCGCCACGACTGACACCAGGCTAGCCAGACACCAGCCCAACATGCCTTGACCGCACCTCCGCGCAGATTGGCCGAGGCCACGATGGCCCTGCCTGCGAGATTAAACGGGCCGCCAGCCTCGTGCAAGGCCTGTCGTTCGTTACCCGATCCGCCAGAGGTAGAATGGTCGGTAGGTTCATCCGACCGAGGTGCATGGCATGAAGTTGGGCTACAACACGAACGGCTTCGCCCATCATCGGCTGGAGGATGCACTCGCCATCCTGGCCGAGCTTGGCTACCGCAGCATCGCCCTGACTTTGGACTGGAACACGGTCTACCCTGGCATGGCGGGGCTCGAGCAGGCCTGTTCGCAACTCGACCGTCAGCGTCGCGACCTGGGCCTTGAGTTCGTCATCGAGACCGGGGCCCGCTTTCTGCTCGATCCCAGGCGTAAGCACCAGCCCACCCTCATCGATCCCGACCCCCAGGCCCGGGCGCGGCGGCGGCAGTTCCTCCTCGGTGCTTTTGACCTCGCCGTCCGCCTGGAGGCCAAGGTCGTCAGCCTTTGGTCCGGCAGTCCCGTGGCGGCGGAGTCCACGGAGCAGGTGTGGGACCGGCTGGTGACGGAGTGCCGCGGCCTATGCATGGCGGCGGCGGCCCGGGGGCTGCGCCTGGCGTTCGAGCCCGAACCAGGCATGTGGGTCGCCACCATGGCTGACTTTGCCCGGCTCCATGCGGCCGTCGCCGATCCCCACCTGGGGCTGACGTTGGACGCGGGCCATCTCTTCTGCCAGGACGAGGGGTCCATCCCCGACTTCATTCGCACCTGGCGGGATTGGCTTTGGAACGTCCATTTAGAAGACATGCGCCGCGGCGAGCATGAGCACTTGCCCTTCGGCAGCGGCGCCATGGACCTGCCGCCCATCCTCGCGGCCCTGGACGAGATCGGCTACACCGGCGGCGTCCACGTCGAACTGTCCCGGCACAGCCACGACGCCGTCGCCACCGCCCAGTGCAGCCGCGACTTCCTTGTTCCGCTAGGCCATTGGGTGGGCTAGCGGAGAGAAGCAGGTCAACATCAGTCCTTGGCTTCGTTTTTTCTCGCAATGCCGGCTCGTGCCGGGGAGAATAGACGTGTTTCCCCCATCGCCCGGCGTCGATCATGTCCGCTTCTCTTTCCGAATGGCAGACCCGCAAGAAGCTCATTGACTCTCGCCTGGGCGAGTCGGGCTGGAAGGTCGTGCCCGCTGAAAGTGCCTCATCCGCGGGCCGGATCGCTGTTGAAGAGTACGAAACGACCAACGGCCCGGCCGACTATCTGCTATCTGTCGATGGCCTGCCCCTGGGCGTCGTCGAGGCCAAGAAGCTGACGCTCGGGCCGCAGAACGTGTTGACCCAAGCGGAGCGCTACGCCCGTGGCCTGCCCGACAGTGCTTTCGACTTCGACGGCTTCCGGGTGCCTTTCCTCTACTCCACCAATGGCGAAGTCCTCTGGTTCCGCGATGCGCGCCATCCTCTCAACCGCTCGCGCCGCATCTCGAAGTTCCACACGCCGGCCGCGCTGTTGGAACTGCTCGGGCGCGACTTCGATGCCGCTTGCGCGTGGATTGCATCCCACGCGAATAACCACCCTCACTTGCGGCCCTACCAGGTCGAGGCGAACACCGCCGTCGAGCAGGCCATCGCCGCCCGCAAGCGGCAGATGCTGGTGGCGATGGCTACCGGCACGGGCAAGACCTTCACGATGGTGAACCAGATTTACCGGCTGATGAAGTCCGGCGTGGCCCAACGCATCCTCTTCCTAGTGGACCGCCGCGCCTTAGCGGCCCAGGCCGTCAACGCCTTCGCGGCCTTCGAGCCAGAGCCGGGCCTCAAGTTCGACAAGATCTACGAAGTCTATAGCCAACGTTTCCGCCGCGAAGACCTGGGCGAGGAAGACAAGTACGATCCCAAGGTGCTGCCGAAGGAGTACCTACTCGCGCCGAATCCGGGCCACGCCTTCGTCTACGTTTGCACCATCCAACGCATGGCCATCAATCTTTTCGGCCAGCAGGCCGCCTTCGCCCTCGGCGACGATGAACCCGACAACGAAGCCGACCACTTGCCCGTGCCCATCCACGCGTTCGACCTGATCGTGGCCGACGAATGTCACCGCGGCTATACGTCGTCGGAACTCTCCCTTTGGCGGAACACGCTAGAACATTTCGACGCCATCAAGGTCGGTCTGACCGCCACGCCCGCGGCCCACACCACCGCCTACTTCACCGACATCGTCTACCGCTACGAGTACGAGCGGGCCGTTCGCGAAGGCCACCTCGTCGATTACGACGCCGCTTCGGTCAAGTCAGAAGTCCGCATGGAGGGCGTCTTCCTGAATGAAGGCGACCAAATCGGTCTCATCGACCCTGAAACCGGCAGTGAGGCTCTGGACCGCCTGGAAGATGAACGGAAGTTCGAGACCGCCGAGATCGAGCGGAGGGTCACGGCCCCAGATTCGAATCGCAAGATCATCGAAGAGGTCAAGAAGCATGCGCTGGAGCACGAGCAACGCACCGGCCGCTTCCCCAAGACACTCATCTTCGCGGTCAACGACGTGCAGCACACCTCCCACGCCGACCAGCTTGTGAACATCTGCCGCGACGTGTTCGGCCGCGGCGACGCCTTCGTCCAGAAAATCACCGGCAGCCCGAACGTCGACCGCCCGCTCCAGCGCATCCGCGAGTTTCGCAACCGGCCCGATCCCAAGATCGTCGTCACCGTGGATATGCTCTCCACCGGCGTGGATATCCCGGCCCTGGAGTACATCGTCTTCCTGCGCCCGGTGAAAAGCCGCATCCTCTGGGAGCAGATGCTGGGCCGCGGCACCCGCAAATGCCCGGACATCAACAAGTCCCACTTCGTCGTCTTCGATTGCTTCGACGGTACGCTGCTGGCCTACTTCAAGCAGGCGTCGGCGTTTACCGTCGAGCCGCCCGACAAGCCCACCCGCACCATCCAGGAAGTCATTGAGGCCATCTGGCAGAACCGCGACCGGCCCTACAACGTCCGCTGCCTGGTGAAGCGGCTGCAGCGCATCGACAAGGAAATGTCTGGGGAAGCCCGCAGCCTGTTTGCCGACTTCGTGCCCGAGGGCGACCTGTCCAGGTTTGCCCGCGACTTGCCCGGCCAGCTTGCCGGCGACTTCGTGGGTGGCATGAATCTGCTCCGCAAGCCGGCCTTCCAAGACCTGCTCGTGAACTATCCCAGGCCCAAGCGCACCTTCACCGTCGCCTACCCCACCCAGGACACCGTCACGTCCCAGTGGCTTATCCGCGGGGCCGACGGCATGGAATACAAGCCCGAAGACTACTTGGCCGCCTTTGCCCGCTTCGTCAAGGAAAACCCGGCCCAGATCGAAGCCGTCCGCATCCTCTTGGGCCGGCCGCAGGACTGGAGTGCCGACGCCCTGGCCGAACTGAAGCATAAACTGGCCACCGCGCCGCTGCGGTTCACCCTGGATCACCTGCAAAAGGCCCATGCCATCCGCTATCACAAAGAACTGGCCGACATCATCTCCATGGTGAAGCACGCCGCCAAGGAAGGCGAGCCGCTGCTGACGGCCCCGGAGCGCGTCGACCGGGCCTACGCCAAGCTCACGGCCGGCCGCCAGTTCACGCCGGACCAGCAGAAGTGGCTCGACCGCATCCGCGCTCACCTCAACGAAAGCCTTTCCATCGACCGTAGCGACTTCGAAAATGTCCCCGTCCTCTTGGACGCCGGCGGCTGGAAGCCGGCCGACAAGGTCTTCGGCGGCAAGCTCGACGACCTGCTCCGGGAACTCAATCACGCACTGGCGGCCTAACCCATGTCCGACATCGGCCAAAAACTCTGGGGCTTCTGCCACACGCTCCGCCACGACGGCATCGACTACGGCGACTACATCGAGCAGATCACCTACCTGCTCTTCCTCAAGATGGCGGACGAGCGGGGCGTCACCATCCCCGCGGGCTGCGACTGGCCCACGCTCCGCGATTACACCGGCACCGAACTGACCGACCACTACATCGACATCCTTCGCAAGCTTGGCAAGTCGCCCGGCCTGCTCGGCGACATCTACGCCGGTGCCCAGTCCCGCTTCAAGAACCCCGTCAGCCTCAAGAAGCTGATCGGCATGATTGACGAGACGGAATGGACTTCGCTCGACGTGGACGTGAAGGCCAAGATTTACGAAGACCTGCTCGAACGGGCCGCGAACGAAGGCAAGAAGGGGGCCGGCCAATACTTCACGCCACGGGTGCTCATCCAGGCCATCGTCCGCTGCATGCGGCCCGACCCGCGTGTCCGCCGCGACTTCACCATCAGCGACCCGGCCTGCGGCACCGGCGGCTTCCTGGTCGCGGCCTACGAATGGCTGAAGGCCGAGGCCAAGGGTGGCGCGTTCGACCGCGATGCCGCTAAACGCATCCGCACGGCCACCTACTTCGGCCACGACCTGGTGGAACGGCCGCGGCGGATGGCCCTGATGAACCTCTACCTGCATAACGTCGAGCCGCAGATCAAGCTGGGCGACGCCATCTACGAAACCTACAGCGGGCCGAAGTTCGACGTGGTGCTGACCAATCCCCCCTTCGGCACCAAGGGGGCGAACCAGGCCCCGGAGCGCGACGACTTCACCGTCAGTACGTCCAACAAGCAGCTCAACTTCGTGCAGCACGTCCTGACGATCCTGAAGCCCGGCGGGCGGGCCGCCATCGTGCTGCCGGACAACTGCCTCTTCGCGGACCAGGCCGGCGAGGTCTTCAAGATCGTCACCCAGGATTGCGACCTGCACACGGTGCTGCGGCTGCCGCGCGGCACCTTCACCCCCTACAGCCAGGGCGTGAAGGCCAACGTCGTCTTCTTCACCAAGGGGGCGAAGACAGAGCGGACCTGGATTTACGACGGCCGCACCAACGTGGAAGGCATCACCAAGAAGGTCCGGCCGCTGACAAGCGAGCATTGCGCGGAGTTCGAGAAGTGCTACGGTGCCGATGCCGATGGCCGGGCCAAGCGCAA
>CALLZJ010000196.1 GCA_937858435.1 uncultured bacterium | reverse complement strand
AGTGTGCCGGGCTCGATCAACCCCAGTTCAAGCAGGCACCCCGCCAGCCGTTCGTCTTCCGAATCTCCGGTCCCCACGAGCCGCAAGGTCGTCGGCTGATCGGTGATCTCAGGCGTCTCGTGACCTGCGGAACCGTCGACTGCCTCCGGGAGCAGGTGGCGTTCAGCCAGTTCACGCATCTTCTGGCGATACCACCGCTGCAGGTCCAGGAGATGGCGGTGCAGTTCATCGCGGCGTTCCGCCACGTCGGCCTCTTGCTCCGCCACGACTTGGGCACGTTCGACGGGGGCTGCCGGGCCGCGGGGGGGGGGGGCATGCCGGGCCGGAAGGGCGGGGGCCGGCCCCCCGGCGCCCGACGCCCCGGCCAGCACCTGCGGGGGGACCGCTTCGAGCCGTTCCTGCCACTCGCCCAGGAACAGCTTGAAAGCACTGACTTCGTGGCGATGTTCCGCTTGTTGGCGGAGCAGCAGCTCTCGCTGCGTTCGGACCTGGTCATGGCTGGAAGCCAGTTCGCGCTGGGCATCACCGAGCAGGGCCTGGCCATGACGGACATACTGATGAATCTCGTCCAGATGCGCCCGCAGTTGGGCTCGGGCCAGATGGAGTTGAGCCAGGGCTGTTCGGGCCTGTTCTTGCAAGGCGGGCAGCCGACTCGTGTGGTCCTGCACGGCCTGGGCCAGAGCGGCCGACTGCTGCTCCAGAGCGGCCCGCTCCTCAGCGACGGCGGCGGCGGCGCGGGCCAGTTCTTCCTGCCGGGCCTGGAGTTCCGCACGAGTCTGGGCCAGGGCCACCGCCTGCTCTTCCAGGATGCTCGTCCGCCGGGCGAGTTCCGTGTGGTGCTGCTCCTGGGACGCGGCCGTGGCGGCGAGTTGGGCCTGGACCACCGTCTGCTGTTCGGCCCAGGCGGCCTCAGCAGCTTGTAGACGCGCCTCGGCCTCGCGGGCGGCCTGCTGCCGTGCCTCCAGGCTCTGCTCGCGGGAACGCAGCTCCTCGGCCCGGCGCCGCAGTTGTTCCTGCAGCTCCATCCGCGCTGCCTCAGCCTCGGCCAACTCCTGGGCCTGTGCCTGCCACGCCTGGTGCTGCCGGCGCCAGCGCCGCCGCTGGACCAGCAGCTTCTGCCAACGCTGCCGTAGCCGCTCGGTCCGATGGGTGAGGTCGGCGACTGCCGCCGCGGCATTGGCTTGTTGATTCGCAAGTTCGGCCTCAGCCGCCGCGAGCCGTGCCTCCCAGGCATAGAGCCGTTCGATGTCCGCACGCCACCGGGATTGTTCGGCATGCTGTACCGCGTGCTGCTCCTCCCATGCCAGCCGCTCGGCGCGCAAGGCCGCCTGCTGGGTCTGGATGGACTCTGCCTGGGCGACCAGGGCCTGGGACTGTTCCTCCATGCGCCGTTTCTCATCGGCCAGGCGCTCGCCACGCTTTGCCACGTGTTGCCGGAGCTGTTCCAGGCGCAGGTGCGCCTGCGCCAGGGCGATCTGCTCCGCCTCGAGGGTGGCCCGGCGTCGCTGGCTGGCGGACTCTTCCTGAGCGATGGCCGCCTGTTTCTCCGCCAAGGCGGCAGCTTCGTGCCGCAGGCGTGCCTCCCAGGCGGAGGCCTCGGCCGTTTGCTCCTGGAGTTCCGCGGCGGTGGCGGCGAGTTGCTCACGCCAGGCCCGGACCTCTTGGCGCTCGGCTGCGAGCGCCTCACGCTCCGCGGTGGACTGTTGCTGCAGCCGATGGAACTGGGCCAGGTCGGCGCGGTAGGCGTTCTCGGCGGCTGCGAGTGCGGCTTCCCGCTCTGCTACCCGGTCCGTGCGCTCCGCCAGGTTCGCGGTCTGTTGGTCCAGGCGCGACCGCTCGAAGGCCAGGGACTCGGAGAGGGTACGTAGCTCCGCGCTCCGCTGCTCGAACCGTTGCTCCTGGGCCTCAGTGGCCTCACGGAGGGCGGCGGTGTGCCGCTGGGCCTCGGCCTGGGCTGCTGCAACGGATGCCGCTTCGGTTTGGAGAGCCTGTTTATCCCGCTGGAGGTTCTGGGCTGCCTGCTTGACCGCGGCCCGCTGAGCCACGACATTGTCCCGCTTGCGGCGGTACTGGTCGTAGAGTTGTTGCCGCAAGTGGGCCAGGGTGGTGCGGGCCTGTTCGAGTTCACGCCGCTGCTCGGCCAACTCATCTGCTTGCCGAGCGAGGCTTTCGCGCTCGGCGGCAGCGTCGGCCGAGGTCTGATTGGCGGCCTGAACATGGCGTTCCAACTCGGCCCGGGCATGGGCCAGGGCTTTCTCCTGTTCGAGCAGTTGCCGCGACCGCAAGGCCAGATTCTCAGCGTGTTGAACGGCTTCCTGCTCCCAGTCTCGTTTTTCCTCTTCCCACTGACGCCGGGCCGCATCCAGGTAGGTCTGGCCGGCGTTGGGTTCGGCCGGCGCCGCGGGCGCCAGGCCCCCGACCACTTGGACCGCCACGACCACGTCGCCCAGTCGGATTTCGTCCACGGGTTGAAGCCAGCCCGTCGAGGCGACTCGGCCAGGTGCGGACGCCGAGGCAGCCGTGCCCGGGCCCCACAGGCGCCAGCATAGCCGGTCCGCATGACAGGTAAGAAGGATGGTTGCGGGAGTGTTCAGACCTTGTCCAGGCCAGTCGGCGGCCGGAAGGAGGACGTCGCACCCTTCCGCGGGTCCCAGGAGGATGCTGGGCTGCTGGAATTCGAACCGGGAGATCGCACCGGAAGCGAGGCGCAGTTCCAGCCGCACCGTTGGCCACGGCCCCGGCCCCTGCTCATCGGCACGGGCTGGCGAATGCGGAATGAACTGCGGCATGGCTAGTCCGGCTCCCCAGAATCGGGCGAGGCATACCGGCCGGGCGTGGAATTGGAAAGCCCAATCTCGGCCGCGAGGAAACAGACTGGGAAGGCCAGGCAGCCTGGGGCTAGCGGGAGGCCAGGCTCGGAGTGCGTTCGACCAGGATGAAGCGACGAAGCCGCTGATCGAGTTCCGCCACGGTCAGGCCGTAGTGTTGCTGCAGGGCTTGCTCAGGCCCCTTTCGCCCCAGCGACCGCAGAAACTCGAGCACTTCGGTGGGGCCCCGCAGTTCGCTCAGGTACTGAACCAGGCAGGCGCTCTGACCATAGAAGGAGCCCATGCGGCCCGGCTCGGGGTAGTCGTCCAGCGTCAGCAGTTCCAAGGCCGAGAAGGCACGCCCTTCCTCGTAGAACTGCGGCAGGGGCGTCAGGTGGCGACCAATGCGTTCATAAGTTTCAGACAGTACGGCGATCCCCTCGTCCGCCCAACGCGGCAAGGGCAGGGGCCCGGTCTGGCCCGCCAGCACGACGTGGGTGACCTCATGCGGCAGCACGGCCTGGAGCATGAAGGGATGGTCGGCCCGCACATCCACGCGCAGCGAATGAATGCGTGATGCATCGGTGCGTTCAGCCCCGATGGATGAATGGCCAGGCGAATCGGAGGGGGCCCCGGTCTGCTGGCTGTATTCGCTCGCACTGGCATGCAGATAGATGTCGCAAGGCTGGGACCAGGGCGGCAGGGTGCGGCCCAGCCATTTCTGCGAGACGGCGGAGCGTGTGCGCTCCGCGGCTTGGAGAATCTCCTCGGCAACATCGGTTTCGCGGTAGTGAAGCCTGAAGTTCGGGGAGGCCATGACCTGCCAACCACCGGACGAACCCAGGCGTCGCAGGTCGACGGCGTTCGATGAGGCCGTAATCTCGGAGGCCGGAGCCGACCGGGGCAGGCTCGGTGCGTCGGCTGGGCGGCGGTCGGCCAGGGCCCGAAGCAGCGTCTGAGCGAACTGGAGGCGGGGGGCCAGCGCCTGTGCTGTGCGGACCTCCTGTTCGAGCCGGCTGGTCTCCTTGGGATCAAGGGCCGACGCGGCGTTTAGCCTTTCCGTGACCAGGAAGAGCTTGCAATAGGCCCAGCGCTCGCGTCCCAGCGGGTTCAGGTTGATCTGGTGCTTGGCGGCCTGCTCGTAGTAGCGGGCGGCGTCGGCATAACGCTGTTGTTCGAAGTGCTGATCGGCGGCGGCCAACGGGTCGCTGGCATGCCCGTCGCCCGGCTTGTTTCCCTGCACCACCTGCGGAGCGGCCGCGTGAGCGGCGTCGGTCAGCCGAGCCAACCGTTGCCGGTAGGTGGCGGCCAGATCGGCCCGGCCCGCTCGGTCCAGGTCGACCAGATGCCTCCGGTAAGCGTCCGCAAGCAGGTCCAGGAAGGCTGCATGGCCTTCAGCTCGGTGCAGCTCAGCCTCCAGGACCCGCACGGCAGCGGCGGCGTCGCCGGATGCCAGGGCTCGCTGGGCCTGCTCCACGGCGGCCTGGGTCAGCAGCGAAGGGGGGCGTGTCCCGGGGGGCTCGGCGGCAACGAGCCGGAGCTGGCTGACGAGCGCAAGGCAGACAAACAAGCCAAGAAGGTAGACGCGACGCATCGAGCATCCTTGCCCAGAGGCGTGAAGAGGGCGCAGTCTCACCCGGTCGGTTGTTCTTCCTGAACAGCCGAGCTAGTCCTTCGGGCGACACTGCGGATTCAAGGACAGATGTGGGTCAAGCTGCGAAGGCTAGCCGGTGTCCTAACCGGCACCCAACCCTGGCTGTTCCGGCCCCGGAGTTGGGGGTAAGCACGTGGGCGAAACGGTACGTCAGTCTGCTGAAAAATGCAAGGCCGAGTCCAGCGGGTATGAAACCGCACTTGACGTGCTGTCACGTGGCTTATCAGCGTGTTAGACCAGGGGCAAGCTGAGCCGGCCGATGGCAGGTTCAGGCCCGGCACCGCCGTCCGTGGGAGCCGTTGCGGGAGGCGGATCGACGTGGGACTGGGACCAGAGCGTTCCGAACAGGGTGAAGGCTGTCGCATCGTCGATATCGACGTCTAACAAGCTGCCGGTCAAGGTGACCGGACCGTCGAAGACGACGATGTGATCGGTCATGGTGCGGCCCGTGAGCTGGACGATGGGCCCCGAGGGACCAGCCCGAAGGGCATTCTTGCTTGGCCCTTCCACCAGCACCTCAACGCGGCGGCCAATCCAGGAGCGGTGATCGTTGAGGCTCGCCGCATTCTGCACGCGGAGCAGGTCGTTGTTGCGACGCTTCTTGACCTCTTCGGACACGTCGTCCGCGAAGAGTTCGTCAGCCTTGGTGCTGGGCCGGGGGCTGTACTTGAAGATGAAGCTGTTCTTGAACCGAGCTTCCGCCACGAAGGTGCAGGTCCGTGCAAAGGCCTCTTCGGTTTCACCACAGAAGCCGACGATGAAGTCGGAACTGACGGCGACTTCGGGAATCGTCTCTCGAATCCGGGCCAGCATCTCACGATAGTAGTCGATGGTGTAGAGCCGCTTCATCCGCCGCAGCACCTCGTCGTCGCCGTGCTGGGCCGGGACGTGCAGATACTTGCAGACCTTGGGCAGGTCGCGGACGGCCTGGAGCAGGTCGTCGCTCATGTCCTTCGGGAAGTTGGTGACAAACTTGAGCCGGCGGATGCCCGCCACGTCGCTGAGCCGAGCCAACAGGTCGGACAGGCGGGTGGTTCGGCCGTCGCCATGGGCAAAGCGATAACTGTTGACCGTCTGCCCCACGAGGGTGACCTCGCGGGCTCCTTGGTCGGCGAGCACGCGGACTTCGGCGAGAATCTCGTCGGGGTGGCGACCTTGTTCCGGGCCGCGCACGCTCGGCACGATGCAGTAGGTGCAGAACTTATCGCAGCCGAACTGAGTGCGAACGAAGGCCTGGAAGGGACTGGGCCGCATGCTCGGCTCACGCAGCGGATCGTAGCTCTCGAAACTGGCTTCGATCTCGGGGCGATGGGCATCGGTACGGCCAAGGCTAACGGCCATCTGCGGCTGCCGCGTCTTGCGGACCTCGGCGACGAGGGCCGGCACCTGGGCGAGCTGGCCGGGCCCGCACACCAGGTCGACGTGGGGTGCCCGCTTCCGAATCAGTTCCTGGTCCTTCTGAGCCATGCAGCCCAGGACGCCGATGACCTTGTCCGGATGCCGACGCTTGTGGCCGGTCAGGAGGCCCAGGGCGGAGTAGATTTTGTCCTCGGCGTGCTGCCGTACCGAGCAGGTGTTGAACAGGATCACGTCAGCCAGCTTGGGGTCGGTGGTCAGTTCGTACCCCGACCGGCGCAGACTCCCCACGACCAACTCGGAATCGAGGACGTTCATTTGGCAGCCGACGGTGTCGATGTACAGTTTTTGCTTCATCATCCTGTCCACGGGCCACGATTCACCTGTTCATTCTGACTGCTCCGAGCATCCGGGGCAAGGTTGATACTCTTTGCCGGGCCGGCCCCGGGCCTGAACGGGCCACCCGCCTTCTCGGTCGACCCGAGGTTCGGAGAGGCTGGCGGCGTGCGGTGGCTTGACCACTCCGCGCATATGCCTTAAGATCAGCCTATTGCCGTGGTTAGCACTCGGCTGGCCGGACAGAGTCTGGACAGCGAGGCCACGCAGGGAAGGCCAACGGCAGATCCGAGCGTCTTGGAAGTCAACTCATGCAGATCAAAATCTCCGCCCGGCATGGACACCTCGACCCCGAAACCCAGCAGTTCATTCGCGACAAGGCTGAAAAGCTGACGACCCTCTTCAACCGCCTCACCAGCATCGAGGTGGTGGTCGATCGGGAGCACGACCTGCAGACGGTGGAGTTTAACGTCTCGGCAGAACACAAACACGACTTTGTGGCCAAGGAAAAACAGGCCGACCTGCGAACGGCGGTCGATCTGGCCCTGGACAAGTTGGACGCCCAGTTGCGCAAGTACAAAGAGCGGATACAGGACCATCACCGCCGCTAAAGCGGCGTCAGCGTCACGGAGTGTGGCGCGCGTGGACGAGCACTGCGGACTGTGGGCCCGGTGCGGCCGCGCGAACAGGAGACAGGCATGCGAACGTCGGAATTCGTGGTTCGAGATGCAATCATCCCCGGGGTCGAGGCGACCACCAAAGAAAGCGTGATCCGGGAGATGGTGGGCAGTCTGCGGGCCGCGGGAGCGATCAAAGCCGCCGCTGAAGAGGAGATCGTGAAGGCGATCCTGAAGCGGGAACAACTGGGCTCGACAGGGATCGGGCGCGGCGTGGCGATTCCCCATGCCAAGCACCCGAGCCTCAGTCAACCGATCGGCACGGTGGCGATCGCCAAGAACGGCGTGAACTTCAACAGCCTCGACAACGAACCCGTGCACATTCTCGTCATGTTGATCTCGCCCCAGGATCGGCCCTCCGAGCACCTGCGGGCCCTCGAAAACGTCTCCAAGAGTCTGCGCGACGATACCTTCTGTCGCTTCTTGCGTCAGTCGGGCACGCGCGAGGAAATCTGGGAGTTGCTCACGGAAGCAGAAGGCAACAAGTGAACAGGGAAACGGGCCAAAGAGCCGCTGCGGCAGCCAAGCACGCCCCGCTCTTGGAGTAAAGATCATGGGCAGCAAAGCGAACGGCGACTCGCTCGCGCCGTCGTGGGACGGCGAACCCGGCCGGCCGGTGCTGCGGTCTGGCCCGGAGGCCAGCGTCTTGCACCAGCGCGTGGTCATTCAGCATCCGGATGGGCTCCATTTGCGGCCGGCGGTTGCCGTCGCCCAGGCCGCGCATCGCTTCGATGCCGAGGCCGTCCTGATTCGCGGCGACGTGCGGGCCAACGCTCGCAGCGTCATGGACATGTTTCTGCTGTTGGCCGAGCGCGGGACCGAGATCGAACTCGAAGTCCGGGGCCCGGAAGCGAACGGTGCCTTGGCGGCGCTGGTCGACATTCTGACGGCCCCCACGCTGCCCGAGGCGGACGAGGATCGGACTCTGCCGCCCAAAGGCTAACGATGCCGCCCGGGCTGGAGTCTGGGCCTGACAAGTAAGCGATCGATTGGGAATGAATATCAAGCATGGAATTGCCGTATCCCCCGGGGTCGCTATGGGCCCCGCCTTCGTGCTGGATGCCGAGCGGTTCCGCATTCCCGAGAAGATCATCAAGAAGGGCTCTTATCCCGACGAGATCGAGCGGCTGCGCATCGCGCTCGGGGCCACCTCCGCCGACGCCCGGCAGCGGGAAAAGCTGGTCCGCGACAGCATGGGCAACGAGGTCGGTGCGATCTTCATGGCTCATGCCATGATGATCGAGGACCCGGGGCTTCGGAGCGAGATCGAGTCCCAAATCCGCGACCAGGGCTTCAGTGCCGAGTATGCCGTCAGTCGGGTCATGCGGCAGCGGCGGCAGAAGCTCGAGGGCCTGTCCAACAATTCCTACTTCACGGCCCGGGCCGCCGATCTCAACGACCTCGAACAGCAGCTCCTGAGCCACTTGCTGGGCAA
Organism: uncultured bacterium; assembly: GCA_937858435.1. Lineage (GTDB taxonomy): Bacteria > Planctomycetota > Planctomycetia > Gemmatales > HRBIN36 > CALLZJ01. The sequence goes on along the minus strand of CALLZJ010000196.1, from coordinate 3,956 downwards.
GCGGCAGGAACCGCTGCGCAACCTGAGCCAGCCCGTCGTCCTCCTGGCACACGACCTGACACCGAGCGAGACGGCCGTCTTGAGCCGCCAGACCATTCTGGGCTTCGCCACGGAGGTGGGGGGCAAGACGAGCCACACGGCCATCACGGCGGGCATGCTGGAGATCCCGGCCGTGGTTGGCCTGGGCAAATTCCTCGACGACGTTCCGGGCGGCGATGAAGTCATCATCGACGGCTCCAAGGGCGATGTTGTCTTCGACCCCGACGATGCCGCCCGGGAACGCTACGAACATGCCCACCGGGTGTTTGTCCGCTTCGAGCAGGGACTCTCCCGGCTCCGCGACCTGCCCGCCGTGACCCGGGACGGCTTGGAAATTCAGCTCCTGGGCAACATCGAATTCCCCGAGGAGATTGCCACCTGCCTGGAGAAGGGGGCCTGCGGCGTCGGACTCTACCGCACGGAGTTCCTTTACCTGGGCAAGAAGCAGGACCCCACGGAAGAAGAGCACTTCGAGGCCTATCGCAAGGTCGTCACGCAAATGGCCCCCCGGCCCGTGACCATCCGGACGCTCGATCTCGGGGCCGACAAGTTCTCCTCCGTGCTCGATCCGAACTTCACCGAGCGCAACCCCTTCCTGGGCGTCCGCAGCGTTCGCATCTGTCTGCGAAACACCCGGCTCTTCACGACGCAGCTCCGGGCCATCCTCCGGGCCAGCGCCTACGGCGCGGTGCGCATCATGTTTCCCATGATCAGCAGCCTGGCGGAGCTGCGCCAGTGCAAGCTCTTGCTCGGCGACGTGATGGACGACTTGCGCGATGAAGGCGTCCCCTTCAATGCCAAGGTGCCGATCGGGACCATGGTGGAAGTGCCGTCGGCGGCGATCATGGCGGATGCTTTCGCTCGGGGGGTCGATTTTCTCTCGATCGGCACGAACGACCTGATTCAATACACGCTCGCGGCCGACCGAACGAACGAGAACGTGGCTGAGATTTACAATGCCGGCGACCCGGCCGTGCTGTGGCTGATTGACCGCGTCGTGAAGGCGGCCGAAACCGCGAAGGCGCGGGGCCACGCGGTCGAGGTCAGTGTCTGCGGCGAAATGAGCGGCGACCCGCTCTTTACGATCCTGTTAGTGGGCATGGGGGTGCGCCAGTTCTCCGCGACGCCGCACCACTTGCCGGAGATCAAGCAACTCGTGCGGCTCATCACCGCCGAGGAGGCCATGAAGGTGGCCCGGGACGTGCTCCAGATGGTGAGCACGACCGAGGTCAACAACTACCTGCGCGAATACACGCGCCGGGTGCTGCCGGAGGTGGTGGTCGATTGAATGGGTGCGAGCTAGCCGCGACGCTGGACGCAAGACCGTCATCGACCCAACCGGCCGAAGGAAAAGCCAACCGTCCGCGTGCCCCAGAGTACGGGGCCTGCCGCCGTCTGGCCACTTCAGCCTACCGCCGCGCCTGGAGCCGACGAAAGACGTGACGTGTCCGACGACCGCTGCAAGATCCGGCTTCGCTTCCGCAAGGACGGCGATCTGCGCTTCGTGAGCCACCATGATCTCATGAGGCTCATGGAGCGGCTGCTCCGCCGCGCCGCGATGCCCCTGCGCACGTCCGAGGGCTTCCATCCCAAGCCGCGCATCGTCTTTGCCCATGCCCTGGCCTTGGGGATTGAAGGCTGGGATGAGGTCGTCGAGATCGAATTGCAGCAGCACCTGAGCCCGTCCGAAGTCCTGGCCCGTCTCAATGCCGCGGCTCCCACGCCCCTGGTCTTTCACGATGCCCGCACCGTTCCCGTGCGGCTGACTGGCCAGCCCGAGCGGCTGGAATACCTGGGGCGCTGGGTGGACGGCCTGCCGCCAGCCGATCTGGGCGACCGCCTTCATCGTTTGCTGGCGGAACCCACCTGGATCGTGACCCGGGTCAAAGGCAGTCCGCCGCCGCCCGCCCCTTCCGACGAAGGCGGTGAGGAACGGTTGGATCAGTTTGCGGGGCTGCTCCAGGCCCGACCCACTGGCCCAGTCCAACCGGGTAAACTGATCGACGTCAGACCCTTTGTTTCGCAGCTTGCTCTTTCGACCGAGGGCTTGCGTTTCATCATCCGCTCCACCCCGACGGGTTCGGCGCGTGTGGATGAGGTGCTACGGCTGCTCGGCCTCTGGGACCAGTTCTTGGACGGCGCCTTGCGACTGATTCGCACCGCCGTCGTGCTGGTCGATGAACTCTTTGGTCTTTCGGCGGCAGCCGACGCGAAGCCGTGCGGCCTGTCCGCCCCGGCGGCCCCGCCCCATTGCAAGGAACCGACATGAAGCAGGAACCCATCAAGAAGGAAATGCTCATCAACGTGCTCCAGCCCGAAGAATGCCGTATCTCGATCGTCGAGAACGGCATCCTGGAAGAGCTGTACGTGGAGCGCACCAGTCAGGAGAGCTACGTCGGCAACATCTACCGCGGCCGCATCGTCAACATCGAGCCGAGCATCCAGGCGGCCTTCGTGGACTTCGGCGTGGGACGTAACGGCTTCCTGCACGTCTCCGACGTCGACCCCATCTACTATCGCGACAAGGGCAACCGGCGCGGCGACGAGCTCCACGACATCCTCGACCTGCGCGAGGTCGAAGTGCCTGACGTGCTTGAGGAGGACTACGACGAGTGGGATGCCGAATCCGTCGCCGACGAGGCAGCCGAGTCGGATCGCTTCGAAGAGGACGAAGGCGAGCTCGATGGCGGAGACGAGCATGAAGTCCCCGAGGAGCCCATGGATGTGGGTGGCCTGGGAGACGATGACGTCGCCCTGGGGCAGGAGCCCGGGGAGGACGACCTTGGGATCAACGTGGACTATGAGGGTCAACCGCCGCCACCGCCTCCTCCAGGGCGAGAGCGGGGGCGCGACTCGGGTCGGGGTCGTGGGCGGGGCCGGGGACGCGGTCGGCGCGGTGGCCCACGGCGAAGTGACAGCGGCACGAAACCGGGCGGCTCGGGTCGCACCCCGGGTTCACGCGGCGGGCGGGGCCGGCCCAGCAGTGCCAGCCCGGGAGCGCCTCGGGCCAGCAGCGGCGGTGGCGGCTACTTTGGCAAGACCCCCGACGACTATCGCAGCTTCGGGGCCAACATCGACGGGCTTGAGCCCGTCGAGATTCCAAAGATTCCCGAACCGGTGCCTGAGCCGCCGGCGCCGGTGCCCGAAGTGCGGGAACTCCCTCTCGAAGAAGTGACGCCGCTGGCAGCCGAGGCCGAGCCGGTCGTGGAGCGTGAACGGCGTCCGCGCTATTCGTCGCGCCCCATGCCGCCGCCGGACGTGGCGCTCGGCGATAGCCTGATCGCGGCCGAAGGCGAAGGTTCACCGCGGCCGCCGGCGCGGGATGAGGGTCGGCGTGGCGGTCGGCGTCGTCGTGGGCGTGGCGATCGTTCGCGCGAGCCGAGTGGCTCGCCCTATGCGGCGGAGATGCCGCCCCCGGTCGATGAACCTGTTGCCGACGAGTTGGAAGAGGTGGAGCCGGCGGAAGTCGACGAGCCGTTGACCGACGAAGCCGAAGTCTACGATGCACCCGAGGCGGACTTCGATGACGAGTTCGGCCCTGGCGACGAGGGTCGGGGCAACCGGGCGGAGCGGGGTCCGAGTCGGGGCGGCCCCCGGGGCCAACGGCGTGGCGACCGCGGCCGGGAGCGTGGCAGCCGGCAACGCGGACCGCGTCCGGGGCTGCGTGAGAAGCCGCCCATCCAGGAAATCTTCCGCCGGGGTCAAGAAGTGCTGGTCCAGGTGATCAAGGAAGGGCTGGGGACCAAGGGGCCCACGCTGTCCACCTACATCAGCATCCCGGGCCGTTACCTCGTGCTCATGCCGGGGCTGAATCGTATCGGCGTCTCGCGGAAGATCACGGACGAAGCGCAGCGGCTGCGGCTGCGGCAGGTGCTGCGTGACATGCAGCCACCCCCGGGGTTGGGCTTCATCATTCG